>JAISKU010000182.1 GCA_031261245.1 Oscillospiraceae bacterium
GTCACGGCCTCGTACACCCCGGGATAGCTGCTGCCCGGCCCTCCGGCGGTACAGCACGGGAAGAAGTACAGCTTGCCGCACGCGCGGCACACCTTCTCCACCTCCGCCGCGACAAGCTCCTCCGTCCACCCCGGCACATCGACTATGCCGTTGTTTATCGCGCCCATAAAGGACATTTTCCCGCCGTACTTCTTTATCAGCTCAGGGACGTTGTTCGTGTCCACGCACCCCTGAAACACGTCGATTCCCACGTCGATCATGTGCGGGACAAGCGTCGCCGCGTAAGAGTCGCTGTGGTGTATGACGAGCTGCACGCCGTGCGACTTGTAATAGCCGTAAATCTTCTTGTACGCCGGGAAAATAAACTCCGCGAACATGTCCGGTGACAGGAACGTGGAGCGGTGGCTCCCGAAATCGTCGTGGTGGAACACCGCGTCGGGGTGAAAATTCTCACAAATCAACCGCGCGTACTCAAGCTCCCAGTCCGTCAGTGCGGCGACAAGCTCTTTCACGCACTCCGGCTCCTCGTAGAAGCTTATCAGACAGTCCTCCATGCCCATCAGAAAATGCAGCTGGTCGAACACGCCCGGCGCGACCATCGCCGTCGCGAACACCTCATTCCTGTCGATCTTGTCCGCCTCGGCGCGGAACTCGTCCCACTCCGACTGCGGAAAATCCAGACTCGGGAACTTCACTGTCTCGCGCCATTTTGTGATGTCCTTCAAGACCTTGTGCTCGTCGTCGTGAACCGGGAACGGCCCCGGCGTCCCCTCGGGCCAGCGCGAGGTCACGCCCCACGCGTTCACCGTCTCACCGCCGAGCTTCAGCTCCCCCATGTTCCGCTTCGCGTACGGGCTCCCCCAGATGAACTCCAGCGCCTCGAACTGGTTCACGAATCTGTCGGGCTTCCCGCCCTTGATGGTCTCGAGCAAATTCTCTCTCTTTGTCAGCATTTTAGGCACTCCTTTATGTAAAATTTATATTATCTGCAAAACGGTTAAGTATCTTTTCTCTACCCAAGGCAATAAAAACGTATCTTCGATTATGCTGATTGTGCACACGCTTATGCAGGCAATTCCTCCCGCCGCCTGCCCCATAGAAACAAGCGTCAGCCCACCGGCGACAACTGTAGTAAGCTCCACTGCGAATTTTACAAATAGAATAATCTGCCCTTGTTTTGGTAATTTTTTCTCTATGGCTTTTGAAATAACACCGCAAAGTCCGGCAACCGCGCACAATGTCCCCCACAAGGTGTAGCTCAAAGCAATCAGCGCGACTCCTCCGCCGATTACAATCGCGCTCTCCGTAATTGCTTTAACAGTAAGCGCCTGTTTGACTTTTGATACGTCAACCTTTTTCACTTTCATCGTCTCTGCCTCACAACCTGATTTTTATATTACCTTCATCCAAATCGCGCACTCCAGCCGCTTCTTGAACAGCTCGCACCCGAGCTCATACACGCCGTCCGCGTCGCCCGACGCGTGGTACGCGTTCGCGGCGCACCCGCCGGAGCAGTAGAGCTTCGCCCAGCACCCGCGGCACTCCTCCCGCTCGTTTATCACCTTGCGGCGGAACTCAAAGCCGTCCTTCACCCCGCCCCAGATATCCCCCGCAACAAACTCCCGCTCGCCGACGAGCTGGTGGCACGGATACAGCTCCCCCTCGGGCGTGACCGCAAAATACTCGCTCCCCGAGCCGCACCCCGCGACGCGCTTGTACACGCACGGCCCGTTCTCGAGGTCGAGTGTATAGTGGTAGAACGCGAACGGCTTGCCCTCGCCCTCGCGCCGCACCATCTCCGCCGCGAGAATCTCGTACTGCCGGAAAAGCTCCGGCAAATCCGCCGCCGTCAGCCCGAGCGCGTCGCCCGGCGCCGACACCGCCGGCTCCATCGCGAGCTCCGTGAACCCCAAATCCGCGATATGCAGAATATCCTCCGTAAAATCGAGATTCGCCGACGTGTACGTCCCGCGCATGTAGTACCCGCCCTCGCGCTTTTCCGCAAACCGCCGGAATTTCGGCACAATCGCGTCGTAGCTCCCGCCGCCCTGCGGCGTTTTGCGCCGCGCGTCGTGGATCTCCCGCCGCCCGTCGAGGCTCAAAACGACGTTGGAAATTTCCGCGTTGCAGAACTCCGTCACCTCGTCGTCAAGCAGCACGCCGTTTGTCGTGAGCGTGAAACGGAAGTTTTTGCCGTGCTCCGATTCAAGCGAGCGCGCGTATTTCACCGTCTCCACCACCGTGTCCCACGCAAGCAGCGGCTCCCCGCCGAAAAAATCCACCTCGAGATTGCGCTTGTCGCCCGAATTTTCGACGAGAAAATCAATCGCCCGCCGCGCCGTCGCCGCGCTCATAAGCGCCGCGTCGCCGTGATATCTCCCCTGCCCCGCGAAGCAGTAGTCGCACGTCAGATTGCACGTGTGCGCCACGTGCAGGCACAGCGCCTTTATATCGCGCTTCCCGCCCGAGCGGCCGTCCGCCTCAAGCGCCGCGTCGGGCGCGAACAGCTTCCCGTCTTTTTTCAGCTCCTCAATATCCGCAAAAAGCTCGTCCAAGTCGTCCCGCGTCAGCTCGGGGTACTCCGCCGTAAGCCGCGCCGCAAGCTCGTCCCTGCCGCACGTCTCATACAGCGCGATCGCGTCGTACGCCGCGTCGTCAATGGCGTGCACGCACCCGCTCCCCGCGTCGATTATAATGTTTTGTCCCATCAATTTGTACGCGTGTATCATATTTACCTCCGAAACGGGTCGTCGGGGACGCCGACCCCTACAATTAAATCAAACGCCGCGTCTCACGCGGCGTTGATTCGCTATTTCTTCGGGTTTTCGCACTTCTGGTTCGCCACGCCGTTCGAGGTCTTGCACGCCGACTGGCAGGAGGTCTGGCACTCGCCGCAGCCGCCGTTTTTCGCGGACTCGCACAGGTCGCGCGTGACTATCGTCCTGATTCTCTTCATCGGAAACACTCCTTGCACGTATCAATGTGCGAGCATTGTAGCATATTTTATTTTCTTTGTCAATTCTCCGGCGTGTGATATAATCATTTTCAAGGCTGGTGATTTTTTATGACAAAGCAGGACGCGATACGCGCCGCACCTGCGCGCGATTGACGGCGAGTGCGCGAAATACGGCAAGCGCCTTAGCTATACGTGCCACATGTATCTGCCCAACACAGAGCTTCGGGACGTCCCGCCCCTCTGCGACGTGCGGTGGTTTGAGGAGTCCGACCTCGCGCCGTTTTACGGCGACGCGCGTTTTTCAAACGTCCTGCAACCCGCGCCGAATCCGCGCCGCCCGGACGTGCTCGCCGTCGCGTCGTATGACGGCGAGGCGATAACCGGAAACGCGGGCGCGAGCGCCGACACGCCGGAGATGTGGCAAATCGGCGTCGACGTTCTGCCGGAGTACCGCGGGCGCGGGCTCGGCGCATACCTCGTGTCGCTTCTTAAAAATGAAATCCTTCGTCGCGGCAAGCTGCCGTATTACGGCACGACGTCCGGCAACCTCGCGTCGCGGAACGTCGCCCGCGCCGCCGGATTTTTCCCCGCGTGGTTGGAATCGTTCACGGAGGAGCCCGCGGTTTGGCCCGACTGAGCTTTTCGCTATTGTAATTTCCGCCCGCGTGTGATAAAATAAACATTAATCATTTTTCTTTCGGAGGTGCCTTGCGTGCCTGAATTGCTTCGCATGTTTCTCGTGTTCGCAAAGGTCGGCGTCATGACGTTCGGCGGCGGCTACGCGATGCTCCCGATGCTCATGCGTGAGCTCGTCGAAAAGCGCGGCTGGCTCGACACGGAGGAATTCGCCAACATGACCGCCATCGGCCAGTGCACGCCGGGGATAATCGCCGTTAACATGGCCACCTACGTCGGCTTCAAACGCCGCAAAAACATCGGCGGCATCGTCGCGACGCTCGGCGTCATCTTTCCGTCCGTCATAATCGTCTCCGTAATCGCGGCCGTGCTGCGCGGCTATACGGAGCTGCCCGCCGTGCGCCACGCGTTCGCGGGGATACGCGTCTCCGTCTGCGCGCTGATCGTCAAAACCGTCGTGTCGCTGTGGAAGACGTCCGGGAAAAACATGTTCTCGGTCATCCTGATTCTCGTCGTTTTCGCGGCGTCCGTGCTTATCGACGTGTCGCCCACGCTTCTCGTCATCGGCTCCGCGCTGCTCTGCATACTCCTCGGGCTGTACACAGAGCGCCGCGCGAAAAAAGGCGGTGCGGAATGATCGTCCTGCTACGCCTGTTTTATGAGTATTTTCTGATCGGCCTGTTCTCCGTCGGCGGCGGCCTCGCGACCGTCCCGTTTCTTCAGGATCTGGCGGCGCGCACCGGCTGGTTCACGCTCACGGAGCTCGCGGACATGGTCGCGATAGCCCAGTCCGTCCCCGGCCCCATCGGCGTCAACCTCGCGACCTACGTCGGCTTCAAAATCTCCGGAATTCCCGGCGTCCTCGCCGCCGTCCTCGGCATCGTCACGCCGAGCGTGGCCGTAATCCTCATCATCGCGCATATCCTCATGAAATTCAAGGACTCCAAGTACATCGCGTGGGCGTTCAACGGTCTGCGCCCCGCGTCCTGCGCGCTCATTGCGGCGGCGGGAGTTAGCATGGCGCAGCTCTCGTTTTGGAGCGACGGCGCGTTCAACCTGAAAGCCATTATCCTCCTCGCGGTTCTGATTCCGCCCATGCTCAAGACAAAGCTGCACCCTCTCGTTTACATCGCGTTTTCCGCCGTAATAGGCATTATATTTAAGTTTTGAGGTGACCCTTTTGAGGTACGCAATAGACGGCTCCGTAAAAATCACAACCACCCTGCGCTTTGACGTCGTTATCGTCGGGGCGGGTCTCGCCGGACTGTACACCGCGCTGAACGTCGAGGCGCACCGCTCCTGCTGTATCCTCGCCAAGGAGGAGATCGACGTGTCCAACTCGTGGCTCGCGCAGGGCGGAATCGCCGCCGCCGTCGCGGTGGACGACAACCCGACGTTCCACTACGAGGACACGCTCACGGCCGGCGCGGGTCTGTGCGACCGCGACGCGGTCAACGTCCTCGTGAACGAGGGGCCCAAGGAGATTACGCGCCTCGTGTCGCAGGGCGTGCCATTCGACCTCGACGAGGCAGGCGACCTGTCGATAACGCGCGAGGGCGGACACCACAAGAACCGCGTGCTCCACGCCGGCGGCGACGCCACGGGGCGCGAGACGGTCAAGGCGCTCTCGCACATCGTCGCAAAGCGCCCGAACATCACGTTCTGCGCGCACACCTGCTTCTACGACATTCTCCTCTCGGAGACAGGCGTGGTCACGGGCGCGATTGTCACGCGCGACGGCGAATTCGTCCTGATTGAGACGCGGAATATCGTCATCGCCACGGGCGGCATCGGACAGGTCTACCTCAACAGCACGAACCCGTCCGTCGCGACGGGCGACGGCATCGCCGCCGCCATGCGCGCGGGCGCGTCCGTCAAAAATCTCGAGTTCATACAGTTTCACCCCACCGGTCTGTGGTCTCCCACGCCGGAGAGCCGCGTGTTTCTCATCTCCGAGGCCGTGCGCGGCGACGGCGGACTGCTCAAAAACACAAAGGGAGAGCGTTTTATGGTCGGCCAGCACGAGCTCGCAGAGCTCGCCCCGCGCGATATCGTCGCCCGCGGCATCGTGCGCGAGCTTGAGAAGAGCGGCGAGGATCACGCGTTCGTGGACATCACGGCTGAAGACGCGGAATTTCTGGAGCACCGCTTCCCGACGATCTGGGGCGAATGTCTCTCGCGCGGAATCGACATCTCAAAGGAGTGGATACCCGTGTGTCCCGTGCAGCACTACCTCATGGGCGGCGTGCGCACGGATCTCTGGGGCCGCACCGACATTCCCGGTCTGTACGCCTGCGGTGAGGCCGCCTATACGGGCGTGCACGGGGCAAACCGCCTCGCGTCGAACTCCATGCTCGAGTGCCTCGTGTTCGGCCGCCGCGCCGCCGAGGATATAAGCCGCAATCCGGCCGTAGAGCCCGGCTCCGCCGTGCTTCCGGCGCTCCCCTCCCGCGAGGACAGCGGCCTCGATTTCGGCGCCGTCCGCCGCCGCATACAGGAGCTGATGAGCGAGTACGGCTACGTAATCCGCACGACCACGGGGCTCACCTACGCGCTCGGCGAGGTGCGCGCGGCGCTTGCCGCGCTTGAAAAATGCGCTCCGCGCGATGTGGATTACCTCGAGACACTGAACGTCGCGATGGTTGCGGAGGCGATTCTCACCGCCGCCCTCGCCCGCCCTGAATCCGTCGGCTCGCACTATATGGAAGCATAATGACAGACGAACACGTTCTTGAAATAATTCTCGCGCTCGGCGAGAGTGAGGAAAATATCCGCGCCGTGCTTATGGAGGGTTCGCGGGCAACCCCAAACGCCTCTGCGGACAAATGGAGCGATTTTGATATCGTGTATGTCACGCGCGAAAATGCCCCGTACCTTGACGGCAATTGGGTCAAGCGCGAATTTATCCCCCGTTTCGGTGAAATCGCCGTTAGACAAATACCCGACAACGGCGATCCGAACAAGGTTTACACTTGGCTGATTCAATTCGCTGACGGCGTGAGGGTGGATTTGACGTTCAATCCGCTTGATTTTCTGTCGCGCACGCCGTTTGAAAGCGCGACGGCGGTTTTGCTCGATAAGGACGGCAGCTTCGCCGCTCTTCCCGAGCCGAGCGAGCGCGATTATCTGCCGAAGCGCCCGGCGGAGCTTGAATACTCACACTGTTGCAATGAATTCTGGTGGGTCTCGCCGTACGTCTCAAAGGCTCTCGCGCGTGGTCAGACATTGCTCGCTCTCAAAATTCTTAACACCTACGTCAGACCGGAGTACGCAAAAGCTCTCGCGTGGCTCGCCGCTGCGGCGACTGATTTTGCGGTAAATCTAGGCAAAGCTGACTGTTGTGTCGGGCGTTACGTTCCGCCGGAGCTTTACGCCGCTCTGCTCTCGAGCTTTCCTCGCGCGGAAGCCTCGGAAATCCGCGCCGCACTTTATTCCCTGCTCGACGCATTCCCGCAGTTGGCACAAAAAACGGCCGCTGTGCTCGGCTTCAACTACGACGCAGACGAGGGCGAACGCGCCGCCGCTTTCATTAAGTCACACTATATGGAGGTACCGCAATGACACAATTTCTCTCTCTTGACGCGTTCATCGCCGCCGCGCTGCGTGAGGACGTGGGCACGGGCGACATCACCACGCGCTGCTGCGTGCCGGAGGACGCCGTATCCGCCGGATTCTTCCGCGCGAAGGAGCGCGGCGTCGTCGCGGGACTGTTCATACTGCCGCGTGTGTTCGCGCAGCTTGACGCTGGCGTTGTCGCGACGCCGCTCGTCAAGGAGGGCGCGGAGGTCAACTCCGGCGACATCGTCGCGACGATTGAGGGCAACTCCCGCGCGATCCTCACGGGAGAACGCGTCGCGCTGAACATATTGCAGCGCCTCTCGGGCGTCGCGACGCAGACAGCGGCGGCCGTCGCGGCTGTCGCGGGGACAAAAACGCGCATCGTCGATACGCGCAAAACCACGCCCGGACTGCGCGAGCTCGAGAAGTACGCCGTCCGCACCGGCGGCGGCGTCAACCACCGCTTCGGGCTCTCCGACGGAATCCTCATCAAGGACAACCACATCAAGGCCTCCGGCGGAATCACCGCCGCCATAACCTCGGCGCGCAAGAACGCTCCGCACACGCTGAAAATCGAGGTCGAGGCGGAGACGCTTGAGCAGGTCGCGGAGGCGCTTGACGCGCGCGCGGACGTCATCATGCTCGACAACATGACGACGCAGCTCATGGCGGAATCCGTGAAGCTGATTGCCGGACGCGCGCTCACGGAGGCCTCCGGCAACATGGGAGAGCGCGATTTGCGCGAGGTCGCGGATACCGGCGTCGATTTCATCTCCATCGGCGGCCTGACGCACAGCGTCCGCGCGCTCGATATCAGCCTGAAATTTTAGCTTCCGATATAACAAACACTCCCGCGGCTTGCGCCGCGGGAGTGGTTTGCTTTTGTTGCGTTATCCCAGTATCGCCTTAATATCCTCCGCCGCCGTGGTCGTCGGCGCAATCCCGAAGCTCTCCACGAGGAAATTCAGCACATTCGGCGACACAAACGCCGGAAGCGTGGGGCCGAGCCGTATATTCTTTACCCCGAGGTAGAGCAGCGTCAGCAGTATACTCACCGCCTTCTGCTCGTACCACGAGAGAATCATCGTCAGCGGCAGGTCGTTCACGCCGCAGCCGAACGCCTCCGCGAGGGCGAGCGCGACCTTAATCGCCGAGTACGCGTCGTTGCACTGCCCCATATCGAGTATGCGCGGAAGTCCGCCGAGCTCGCCGATATCGAGGTCATTGAAGCGGTATTTCCCGCAGGCGAGCGTCAGGATTATCGTGTCCTCCGGCGTCTGCTTCACAAAATCGGTGAAGTAATTGCGCCCCGGCCTCGCGCCGTCGCAGCCGCCGACGAGGAAGAAGTGGCTTATCGCTCCCGACTTCACCGCGTCCACGATAGTCCCCGCGTTCGACAGCACCGCGCCGTGTCCGAAGCCCGTAGTCACGCTGCCGCCGCCGTTGATGCCCGTGATTGTGCGCGGCTCCGCGTACCCGCCGAGCGCGAGCGCCTTTTCGATAACCGGCGCAAAATCCTTGTCCCCGCCGATGTGCACAAGCCCCGGATACCCCACCGCCGCCGTGGTGAACACCCGGTCTGCGTAGCTCTCCTTCGGCGGCATGAGGCAGTTCGTCGTGAACAGAAACGCCGCCGGAACGTCCGCAAACTCCTTCTGCTGATTCTGCCACGCCGTGCCGAAATTCCCCTTGAGATGCGGATATTTCGCAAGCTCCGGATACGCGTGCGTGGGCAGCATCTCGCCGTGCGTGTAGACGTTCACGCCTCGGCCCTGCGTCTGCTCCAACAAAAGCTTCAAATCGCCCAAATCGTGACCGCTTATCACGATGAACGCCCCCGGCTCGACGGTCTGCGTGACCTTGACGGGCGCGGGCGTCCCGAACGTCGAGGTGTTCGCCTTGTCAAGCAATTCGAGAACCTCAAAATTGACCTTGCCGCACTCCATGACGAGCGGCAGCAGCTCGTCCATGCCATAGCCGTCGTCGCCGACCGCCGCCAGCGCCTTTCGGATATACGCGCAAATCCCCGCGACGTCGTACCCGAGCGCGGCGCAGTTGTAGGCGTATGCAGCGACGCCTCGCGCCCCGAACAACAGCAGCGATTTCAGACTGCGGACGTCCTCGTCCGCGTCGCGCACCTCGTACATGTCATAAAACGGCTGATTCACACGTTTTATGAGCGCCGCAATCGCCCCGTCGTCGAAGTTCACGTTTGTCAGCGTGGCGAAAAGCCCCTCAAGCAGCAGCGCGTCGGACACCTCCGCGCCCTTTCGCGCGGCGGTGATGAGCGCGCCGGTCAGCTCGTCCTGAAGTCTTGCCGTGTTGTCGGTCTTGCCGCAGACCCCGGCGCTCGTGCAGGCTTTACAGCCCGCGGTTTGCTCACATTGGAAACAGAACATAATAGTAACCTCCCAATTTTCCTTGATTTCATGTCCCGATTATAGTATACTAAAAGCAACAAGTCTGTTGTATTTCAAACGAAAGGCGAAGCTATGAAAAAATATTTTCCGCTTTTAGGCCGTTCCCCCCTGTTTGCCGGAATCGGCAATGACGATTTCGGCGTCATGATGAACTGCCTTGGCGCGTCGCTGCGATCTTACCCCAAGGGCGGCACGGTCTATTTCGAGGGCGACGCCGTGACGGATATCGGCGTCGTGGTGAGCGGCAAGCTCCACCTCGTCAAAGACGACGCGTGGGGCAACACCACCATCGTCACCGAGGTCTCCCCGCCCGGCATGTTTGCGGAGGCCGTCGTGTGCAGCGGGCTCGGGCGCGTCCCTGTAAGCGTCGTCGCAAAGGAGGACAGCGAGATTCTCTTCATCGACTACAAGCGAATCGTGACGAGCTGTCCCTCCGCCTGCGCGTTTCACTCAAAGCTGATTCGCAACATGATAAGTATTCTTGCACAAAAAAACGTTCTTATGTCGGCAAAGATGGAGCATATCACAAAGCGGACGACAAAAGAAAAGCTGCTCTCCTACCTCACGGAACAGGCGAGGCAGGAGAGCAGCGGGAGCTTCGACATTCCCTACAACCGGCAGGAGCTCGCGGATTACCTGTC
>JAISKU010000186.1 GCA_031261245.1 Oscillospiraceae bacterium
CGGCGGTGCTGTCATCGTTCGCGCGGGAGTTCTCGCTCGGGACGGTGTACGCCGGGGCGCGGCGCGTCACGGTGAGGGAGTACCCGGAGGGTGCGGCGGAGGCGCTGCGCGCGGCGGGCTTCTCGCCGTCGATGGGGGATTTTGTGCTGTACAGGAGCGCGGTGTGACGGGGGTAATTATTTTGGCTGCTATGAAATTATTAAAGGGAATGGGAGAACAAAAATGATATTTGATTGTGAGCTTGTCGGGAAAATCGGTTCCATGGCCCTGATTAATCAGGAGATAAATGAACTGGATTACAATACATTCAGCCGGATCGGGAAATATTTGCAACCCGGCCATGTGTGGATCAGTTCAGGCGCCGTAGAGATCGGGAAAATTGATTATTTCAAAAGAAACAATTCGTCAATCGAGCCGGAAGACGATATTGCCAAATCCCTGTATGCCGCGCAAGGGCAATGTATCCTAATTGAGAATTACAGGCGCTTCATCGAGCCCGAATATTCGGTGAGACAAATATTGATTGAGCATAATCATTTTAACGATAATGCCAAAAAAGACTACATAAAAAGGCTGCTTATGCGGTCGATGGAGCAGAAAGCAATTCCGATTATTAACTACAATGACTCCGTGAGTAATGATGAAATCATGAAAATGGAAGTAAGTAAAATTCGAAGCAGCAACGAATTTGCGGTGGAATGCATTGATAACGATGAAACCGCCTCTCAAATTTCGTTGTTACTAAAATCAAGATATCTGCTTATTATGACTTCATCTGAAGGATTGCTCGAAAATCCATCGGAGCCTTCAACCTTGATTGAAAAAGTGGAGGGAAAAGATACCTACGAACTGATTGAAAATATTGACGGTCTGTTAGAAAATTGTATTGGATCAAGCCGAAAAGGCTCCAATGGTATGCTCGCAAAATTGCAGTTTCTTAAAGAGCCTATTAAAAACGGAACCACTGTCATTATTGGGAGCTCAAAGTACACCATACCTGACTTAATAAACGGAACAGTTAATCGAACCATTTTTATGGTGCGGTAACTGAGAAAAATATGAGATGGATATTTTGCTTATCGAGAAAACCATGTCGGTGCGGGAGCTCGCGGAGCTCGCGCGCTCCGGCGATATCGACTTTCGCAGCGCGGCGTCCGTCAAGGCGGCGGAGGGCGCGAGGCTGCACAGGCTGCTGCAGAGCCTCGAGGGCGGGGAGTACGAGACGGAGGTGACGCTGCGCGCCGAGTGGGAGCGCGGGGGCGTGCGCTTTCGCGTCGCGGGGCGCGCCGACGGGGTGATCACGGGGCGGGACGGCTCCGTGACGGTGGACGAGATTAAGACGACGATGAAGTCCGTCGCGAAGATTGCGGAGGACGATTACGGCGAGCACTGGGCGCAGGCGGCGTGCTACGCGCGCATGTACTGTGAGCGGGAATCGCTCTCGGGCGCGGCCGTGAGGCTGACGTACTATCAGGCGGACACCGGGGAGACGCGGCGGTTCACGCGGGCGTACACGTATGAGGAGCTGCGGGAGTACGTGGACGGACTTTTGGACAGGTGCGTGCGCGGGGCGGTTTTTGAGTACGAGTGGCGCGGAGTGTCGCGGCCGTCGATGAGCGCGGCGGCGTTCCCGTTTGAGGAGTTCCGGTCGGGTCAGCGAAAGCTCGCCGGGGAGGTGTATAGGGCCGCGCGGGACGGGCGGAGGCTGTACGCGGCGGCCCCGACGGGGACGGGAAAGACGATCTCGGCGCTGTTTCCGGCCGTGCGCGCGCTCGGCGACGGGTATTGCTCCAAGGTGTTCTATCTGACGGCGAAGGAGACGGCGCGGCAGGTCGCCGCCGATGCGGTGTCGGCGATGGCGGGCGCGGGTCTGCGCGCGAAAACAGTCGTGCTGACGGCGAAGGACAAGATCTGCCCGATGGCGGAGCGGCGGTGCGACCCGGAGTCGTGCGAGCGGGCGCGCGGGCACTATGACAGGGTGGGCGACGCGGTTATAAGCGCGCTTGAGGGCGCGGATTTCCTCGGGCGGAGCGAGGTGGCGGCGGCTGCGGCGGAGTATTGCGTCTGTCCGTTTGAGTTCTCGCTGGATATCGCGACGCTCGCGGACATAATCGTGTGCGACTACAACTACGTTTTTGACCCCAAGGTGAATTTGAAACGGTTTTTCGCGGAGGGCGGGGACTTCCTCGTGCTCGCGGACGAGGCGCACAACCTGCCGTCGCGGGCGCGGGACATGTACTCCTGCGAGCTGTCAAAGGCGGCGGTTTTGAAGGCGCGGCGAGTGCTGCCGAAGTCGGCGGGGAAGCTGAAGGCGGCGCTCGGCGCGCTGAACAAGAAGCTTTTGGATATCGGCAAGCAGCTCGAGGACGAGAGCGTGTCGGAGGAGCGGCCGGAGGGGCTTGACACGGCGGTGATGAAGGTGTGCTTCGAGGGCGGAGAGTTTCTGTCGGGCGGGAATGAGGCGCCCGAGGCGGTGAATGAGGCGTACTGGGCGTGCCTCGACTACATGCGGACGACGGAGCGGTGGGGCGCGAACTACGCCGCGATCGCGCGCGCCGCGGGGCGGGAGGTCACGGTAAAGCTGTACTGCGCGGATCCGTCGGAGTACATCGCCGCGACGCTTGAGCTGACGCGGGCGGCGGTGTTTTTCTCCGCGACGCTCACGCCGCCGGAGTATTACGCGAAGCTGCTCGGCGGCGGTGAGGAGCCGCAGACGCTCTCTCTGCCGTCGCCGTTCCCGAGGGAGAATTTTTTGCCGCTCGTCGCGGATTTCGTGAGCACGCGGTACCGTGACCGCGACTTTTCGCGCGACGCGGTGGCGGAGATGATTTTCGCGTGCGCGGCGGCGCGGCGGGGGAATTACATAGCGTTTTTTCCGTCGTACAAGTACATGAGCGACGTGCACGAGCGGTTCGCGGAGCTCTTTCCCGAGATGCGCACCGCGCGGCAGTCGCCGGGGATGGGTACGGCGGCGCGGGAGGCGTTTTTGCGGGAGTTTGAGGCGTTGGGCGAAGGGCTTGTCGGGTTTTGCGTCATGGGCGGGATATTCGCCGAGGGCGTGGACTTCGCCGGGGAGCGCGCCGTGGGCGTGATTGTCGTCGGCACCGGCCTGCCGGGGATTGACGCGGAGAGCGAGCTCTTGCGGCGGTATTTTGATGAGAACGGCGGCGCGGGGTACGAGTACGCGTATGTGTTCCCCGGCATGAACAGGGTTTTGCAGGCCGCCGGGCGCGTGATACGCTCCGGGACGGACAGGGGGATCGCGCTGCTCATCGACGACCGCTTCGCGCGGGAGCCGTATCCGGCGCTTTTTCCCGCGCACTGGGCGCACAGGCGGCGCGTGGGGAGCGCGAGGGAGCTCGGGCGCGAGCTCGAGCGTTTTTGGGTTGACGGTAAGTGATTTGTGAGCTATACTGATAAAAAACACGGAAAACGGTGATATTCATGACAACGAATGAAAAGTATGAAAAGCTTAAAACGCGGCTCGGCGGACTGTCCGGGCTTGTGGTCGCGTTCTCGGGCGGGGTGGACTCGACATTTCTGCTGAAAACGGCGCACGACGCGATAGGCGAGAACGTGATTGCCGTCACGGCGCGCTCTTGCAGCTTCCCGGAGCGGGAGCTGAACGAGGCGCGGGCGTTCTGCGAGGCCGAGGGGATCCTGCACGTGATTGTGGATTCCGAGGAGCTGGACATCGAGGGGTTCGCGGAGAACCCGAAGAACCGCTGCTACATGTGCAAGAACGAGCTGTTCACGAAGATTTGGGAGGTCGCGAAGGCGAACGGGATCCGGTACGTCGCCGAGGGGTCAAACATGGACGACGAGGGCGATTACAGGCCGGGTTTGCAGGCCGTCGCGGAGCAGGGCGCGCTCTCGCCGCTGCGCGAGGCGGAGCTGTACAAGGCGGAGATTCGCGAACTGTCGCGGGAGTTGGGGCTCGACACCGCCGATAAGCAGTCTTTCGCGTGTCTGTCGTCGCGGTTCCCGTACGGGGAGACGATTACGAGGGAAAAGCTCCGCCAGATTGATGAGGCGGAGCAGACGCTTTTAGATTTGGGGTTGCGGCAGGTGCGCGTGCGGCACCACGGGGAGATCGCGCGGATTGAGACGGACGAGGACGGGTTCAGGCTGTTTGAGGACAGGGATATAAGGCGGAATTTGTACACGAGGTTCAAGAATCTCGGGTTTACGTATGTGGCGCTCGATTTGCTGGGGTACCGGACGGGGAGTATGAACGAGGGGATGTGATTCCGGCGCACTTGTCATTCCGAGTGAAACGAGGAATCCCGTATAATCGGCGCGATACCGCAGGGGATTCTTCGTCGCTGCGCTCCTCTGAATGACAGGGGGAGGCGCGATACCGCAGGGACGGGGGAGACGCCGATGTCGCAGAAGCCCCCTCTGTCGCGGAAGCCCCCTCTGTCGCGGACGCCCCCTCTGTCGCCTGCGGCGACATCTCCCCCGCCGAGCGGGGGCGATTTATAGGAGGTAATCCAAGTCGAGGTAGGTTTCGTATTCCGCGGGGGGCGGGGGTTCCGAGGCGCGGGAGGAGCAGAAGTAGCGCAGCGCGTCAACGGCGTGCGTGACGTCGTGCGGCGTGCGGGCGCAGTCGCCGGGGCGGCGGGAGTCGGCCTCAATCGCTTTTATGTCGGAGATTAAGCCCGGGCAGGTGTTGAAAAACACGAGCGAGGGGTTTTTGCCGTCGCCGCGCAGCATTTCTTTGATTTGCAGGTGTCCCTGTACGCGCGAGTTGCCGGCTCGCAGTACGGGGACGTTGTTTTTCGCAAAAAGTTCCGCCATTGACGCGCCGGTGTCCTTTTGGCGGCTCCACATGTCCGGCGGGGCGAACGTCGCGGCGATCTCCTCGCCGGGGAGCGTGAGGTCGGCGATGGCGCGGGCGGCCTCGGAGACGACGAGGTTCGGCGCGCGAAGCTCACGGTAGACGTGGCATTTTCCCTCCGGCGACACGGCGAGCCAGAGGCACGCGAGCATGTCCAGCCCGTAGTCAAAGCTGCGGAAGCGCGTCCAGCGCGCCGGGACGCGGAACGGCGCGACGACGTGACGGCTTTCGTCAAACTCCGAGAAGTACGCGCCCGCGAGCGCGTCCCAGCTGCCGTGGCGGTACGCCTCGCGCAGGTTTTCGGGCAGGGAATCGAGCATTTGCAGGTACGACGGGGAGGACGCGAGCAGGTGCGTGTTGTCCTCGACGGAGGCGAAGATGAACGCGTGGTCGCTCTCGCGCTCGCCGTCGCGGTATTTGCGGTCGATGAACAGCCGCTTGACCCACGCGTGGCCGACGCCGCCGGGGTTGCAGGTTATGTAGAAGCGCTTCGGCGCGTCGGACACGCCGCGCAGACAGCCGCCGAGGTAGCGGAAGTCGCGCTCCGTGAATTGCGTCGCCTCGTCCATGAAAATCCAGTCGTACTCCTGCCCCTGATACTCCAGCTCCGCCGACGAGGACTGGTAGTGTCCGAAGCGGAGCACGGAGCCGTTCGTGAAGTACAGCGTGTGCGCGGCGGCGTTGTACGACGCGAGCTCCGGCGGGACGAGGCGCAGCGTCGTCTCTATGTGGTTCTGCTGGAGCTCCGGGTATGTGCGGCGCAGGATTAAAATGCGTATGCCCGGCCAGCGCAGCGCGCCGCCGACGGCCTTTACGCGCACGGCGTGGGTCTTGCCGCCGCCTTTCGCGCCGCCGTAGGCCGTGTACAGTGCGCGGCTGCCGAAGAACAGCGCCTGCTTCGCGTTCGGCTCCCCGAGGTCGAGCGTTATCTCGCGTGTCAAATGAATCACCCCGGCGCGAGTATACACGGCGGGCGGCGAAACGCAAGCGCGCGGAACAAAAATCACCGCTCCGGCGACTCCATGAGTATGCGCAGCCTTTTGAGGATTTTGTCACGCCTGTCCGCGAGGGTTTTGCGCGGGACGCCGAGGCGGCGGGCGAGCGCCGCGAGCGGCTCTCCGCAATAAAAAAGAGCGTGAACAAGGTCACGCTCTTCGCCGCTCAGTCGGGGGAGACAGGCATTCAGCTTTTCGGACATCAGGCGGCGCTCCGTGAGCTCCTCCGGCGACATGCCGGGCGACGGGAGCGCGTCCGCGCCGTTCGACGTGGCGGCATCCCACGCGTCGTAGCGCAGCAGGCCGTGGCGCGCGTCCTTTTCCTCGAGCGTGCGCTCACGCCGGCGGTGGGAGTAATACTCGCGGTAGATTTCCTCGGACACGGGGACGAGCTCATTTCTTACACGGATTATGTAATCTTTTTCCATAAAGCACCACATATAGCGTTTTATAAAATTATAAAAAGCAATATATCGTGCAAATGTCGAAAAAGGGCGAAAGCTGTTAAATTTTCTGCAAAAAATTTATAGACAAAGGCGCGGCGCGGTGCTAATATATCCGTGATGCAGAGTAGAACCTTGAGCGTTAAGTGCCCACCGGATGGGGAGTTGCCGTGGGACGAAGGAGCGATGCTCCACGGTTTGAGGTTCGCACCCGTTGCCGCGTACCGGAGTCACCTCCTATATGTGGCAAAATCCACATTATTATAGGGGGTATTGTTATGTCAAAATCGGGTATCAAAGCAACAAGAACCATAGTAACTCTCGCGCTTCTCGCGGCAATGAGCATTGTGCTCTCGCGGCTTCTCGCGGTCAATGTCGGGCCATACCGTTTCTCAATCGGCAGTATGCCGCTTTTGCTGTCGGGGCTGCTGTTCGGACCCGTCGGCGGCGCGCTTGCCGGCTTCGCGGCGGACTTCCTCGGGGCGACGTTCCTCGGCAACGGGCCGTACAGCCCGATGCTCGCCCCGACGCCGGTGCTCATGGGGCTTATTCCCGGACTGCTGCGGGCGGTGGTGTGGAAAAAGCCGAACGCTTTGCGCGTGTTTGCGGTCGCGCTGCCGTCGTATATCATAGGCTCCATGGGGTACACGACGTTTATTCTCGCGAAATATATTTACGGGCAGCCGTTTCTGCCGCTTTTCGCCCAGCGCGTGGGCATATATGCCGTGACATTCGCGGTGGACGCGTTTATTGTGTTTCTGCTTATAAAGAGCGGAATGTTCTACCGAATGGGAATTATACAAAAACCGGAGTTGTAAGTAAATGAGCATCGAAACAACGCTTGAATATATCCACAGCGTGAA
>JAISKU010000206.1 GCA_031261245.1 Oscillospiraceae bacterium
TCGGGGCTCGGCAAGGGGATTTGCGCCGCGTCGCTCGGGCGGCTGCTCAAGCAGCGCGGGCTGCGCGTCACCATGCAGAAGTTTGACCCGTATTTTAACGTGGATCCGGGGACGATGAACCCCTATCAGCACGGGGAGGTGTTCGTCACCGACGACGGGGCGGAGACCGACCTCGACCTCGGCCACTACGAGCGGTTTGTGGACGAGAGCCTGACGGAGAACTCCTCCGTGTCCTCCGGAAAGATTTACTGGGACGTGCTGAACCGCGAGCGGAGCGGCGACTACCTCGGGCGCACGGTGCAGATTATTCCGCACATCACGGACGAGATCAAGCACCGCATCTACGCGCTTGACGACGGGAATGTGGACGTCATCATCACCGAGATCGGCGGCACGGTCGGCGATATAGAGTCGCAGCCGTACCTTGAGGCGATTCGGCAGGTGTGGCGCGAGCGCGGGCGCGAGAACGTCGTGTTTATCCACGTGCCGCTCATAGTGCAGATACCCGGCTCCGACGAGCTGAAAACAAAGCCGACGCAGCACTCCGTAAAGGAGCTTCTGAGCGTCGGCATATCGCCGGATATACTCGTGTGCCGCAGCGATATTCCGATCACGGCGGACATTCGCAACAAGATCTCGCTGTTTTGCAACGTGGAGCCGGACTGCGTGATTCAGAACGTCACGGCGGCCGTGCTGTACGAGGTGCCGCTGCTTATGGCGGAGGAGGGGCTCGACCGCGTGGTGTGCCGCAAGCTCGGCCTGAATGTGCCGGAGCCGGATTTGACGGAGTGGACGGCGATGGTGAACCGCTGCAAAAACGCGTCGAGGAGCGTGGAAATCGCGCTCGTGGGCAAGTACACGGAGCTGCACGACGCGTACCTGAGCATTGTCGAGGCGTTCGCGCACGCGGGGACGGCGAACGACGCGGTGGTGACGGTGCGCTGGGTCAACTCCGAGACGGTGACGGAGGCGACGGCGGAGGAGATACTCGGCGGGGTGAGCGGAATACTCGTGCCCGGCGGGTTCGGCGATAGAGGTATCGAGGGCATGATAACGGCCGCGAAATACGCGCGGGAGAACGAAATTCCGTACCTCGGAATCTGCCTGGGAATGCAGATGGCGGTAATCGAGTTCGCGCGGCACGTCGCGCAGCTTGAGGGGGCGAACACGACGGAGATTAACGAGCGCACGCCGTACCCCGTCATCGACCTCATGCCGGAGCAGGTGGGAATTACGAAAAAGGGCGGCACGATGCGTCTTGGAAAGTACCCGTGCGTGCTCCCGGACGGCACGCGCGCGCGCGAGGCGTACGGAACCCCGGAGATTTCCGAGCGGCACCGCCACAGATATGAGTTTAACAACGACTATCGCGATATTTTAGTTGAAAAGGGCATGAGCCTGACGGGGCTCTCCCCGAACGGAAGCCTCGTGGAGATAGTGGAGCTGCCGGCGCACCCGTGGTTTGTCGGCGTGCAGTTTCATCCGGAGCTGAAAAGCCGCCCGAACAGGGCGCACCCGCTGTTCAAGGCGTTCGTCAAGGCGGCGCTGGAGGCGGAATAGATTGGACATTGCGGCGCTGTTGGGCAGTAAAGCGCTCAAACCGTCGGAAAAGCGCGAGCAAATCGCCGACGCCCTGCGAGCCGGAGCCGTCACAGTCCGGGAGCTCGGGAGCGGCGGTCTTGATGAAAAGCAAGCCGGGATTGTCCTTGAGGCGATGGAGGCCGTGTCGAGGAACAACCCCGAGGCGGCCGATACGGAGTGGTTAAATTACGCGCAGGCATATATTGCCGCCGAGTCAAACAGCCTGAAAAGAGAGGCCTCCAGAGTCGTCGGAAATATAGCCGCCGGGTTTCCCGACGACTTGGACGGTTCGATTGAAAAGCTCTTGGAAAACACAAAAAACGACGGGACTGTCGTGCGGTGGGGCAGCGCCTACGCGCTCGGGCGGGTCGTGCTCATACCCAAATTCGCAAACAGCGATTTATTTGACGTCCTGACAGGTTTGGCTGAGAGGGAACCCGAAAACGGCGTAAAGAATCAGTATTTGACCGGCCTGAAAAAGGCGCGGAAATTGAGAAAATAGCGGGTATTTACTCGAGTCTTATCGCCTCGACGCCGAGGCAGGCGCCGGTTTTTTCATCGACCTCGAATATCGCGGCCTCGAGCTTCGCCGGTGGCGGGGCCTCCTCGCTGCGCTCCGCCGGGAGACCGAGAAAACGCTCCAGCACGCGCTCCGGCGACAGGCCGAGCACGCCGCGCGCGGCGCCCGTCATGCCGAGGTCGGTGATGTAGCCCGTGCCGCCGGGGAGCGGCGCGCCGTCGGAGGTCTGCACGTGCGTGTGGGTGCCCCACAGCGCCGTGACGCGGCCGTCGGCGTACAGTCCCATGGCAATCTTCTCGCTCGTCGCCTCCCCGTGGAGGTCGACGAGCTTTATTTTGCAGCGCTTTACCTCGGGGGCGTCGAGTATGCGGTCAAGCTCCGCGAAGGGATTCTCGCTCAAAACGTCCATGCCGTGGCGGCCGAGGAGATTTATCACGCACACGTCGCCGAACGGGCTCTCAAACACGCCGAAACCGCGCCCCGGGGCGCGCGGCGGGAGGTTCGCGGGGCGGAGGATATAGGAATCCTCGTCGAGGCGGGCGAGCAGCGAGCGCTGTCCCCAGACGTGGTTGCCGAGCGTAATCACGTCCGTTCCGTGCGAGAAGAGCGCGTCGGCGTTTTTCGGGGAGATGCCGAAATGGTCGGCGTTTTCGCCGTTCACGACGCAGAATGAGACGTCTTTGAGCCGTTTGAACGCGGGGAGCGTCTTTTCGAGCATCTCCACGCCCGTCCGTCCGCACACGTCGCCGACGGCGAGAATGTTCACAGCCACGGCGCATCCTCCGTCGCGGGGCGCTCGATTATTATCCGCACCGCGCGCGTGCGGTTTTCGATGAGTATCTCGCTGTGCGCGCCGCCGTCCTCCCCGTCGCGCGTCCACGGGACGGGGTCGTCAAACGTGAATTTTACGCGGGAGGTGTGCAGCAGGCGCACGTTGTCGGAGACGTAGGTGTGGTTCGTGACGGAGGTTAGGATATCCACGAAATCCTGCGGCTTCACGGGGTTGCGGACGAGAATCACCTCAAATTTGCCGTCGCTTAAATCCACGTCGTCGGGGCGGAGCTTCACGAGTCCGGCGACGGAGGTGGAGTTCGTGACGCCGCCGAAGATGAGCGTGTCCTCAATCACGCCGCCGTCATGCTCCACCACCGCGTGGCGGGGCTTTATCGTCGCGATGTCGGCGAGGCCGCCGAACACGTAGGCGAGGTGGCCGAGGGCGCGCTTTGCGTTCTGCGGGGTGCCGTAGGAGACGCCGGTGAACGCGCCGAACGCCGCGATATACGTGAAAAATCCGCCGGCGAAGCAGCCGATGTCGAGCGGTACGGGGCGTCCGTCGAGAATCGTCTGTACAGCCGTCGGAATGTCGCGCGAGAGGGCGAGCGTCGTCGCCATGTCGTTCGCCGTGCCCATGGGGATATAGCCGATGGGCGGCGGAGAGTCCGAGCCCATGAGAATGAGGCCGGACACGACGTCGGACAGCGTGCCGTCCCCGCCGACGCAGACGATGAGGTCAAACTCCGCGCTGTGCTCCCGCACGAGCAGCGCGGTGTTGCGGTCTTTCGTGATGTGGACGGTGACGATGTAATTTCCCTCGGCGAAGCGCGACACGATGTCGCCGAGGGCGCTTTTTGACAAGCCCCTGCCGGAGTAGGGGTTTACGAGCAGCATAAGTTTTTTCGGCGTCGGCATATTACAGCACCTACAGCACGCGAACCCTGATTATTCCCTCAATCTCCTCGATGGCGGCCTTGAGGCCGGGATCCGTATTTGACACGTCGATTACCGTGTACGCGAGGTCGTGCCCACGCACGCCGGCGTTGAGCATGTTCTCAATATTTATGCCTTTGTTTGAGATGACGCCCGTGATTTTCGCGATCATGTCGGGGACGTTTTTGTGAAACGCGCACAGGCGCGGCACGCCGGGGAAGCGGGGCATCGCCGCCGGCGGCATGTTGACGGAGTTTGCGATGTTGCCGTTCTCCAGATAGTCGATTATCTCCTCCGCGGCCATGACGGCGCACTTCTCCTCCGACTCCGGCGTGGACGCGCCGAGGTG
>JAISKU010000035.1 GCA_031261245.1 Oscillospiraceae bacterium
GAGGTCAAAAGCAGCGGCGAGGTGTACGGCACGTTCAACCTCTCCGGCGTCGATATCCCGATAGCCGGCGTCGCCGGCGACCAGCACGCGGCGCTCTTCGGCCAGACGTGCTTCGGCGCGGGCGACGTGAAGAACACCTACGGCACGGGCTGTTTCCTGCTCATGAACACGGGCGAGGCCCCGCGCGCCTCAAAGCACGGCCTCATCACCACAATCGCCTACGGCATAGGCGGCAGAACGTTCTACGCCCTGGAGGGGAGCGTTTTCACCGCCGGGGCCGTGCTCCAGTGGCTGCGCGACGAGCTGCGGCTGATTGACACTGCGGCGGATTCAGAGCTTTACGCGAACGAGGTCGCGGACACGAACGGCGTGTACGTCGTGCCCGCGTTCACGGGTCTCGGCGCGCCGCACTGGGACATGTACGCGCGCGGCACTATCACCGGCCTCACGCGCGGCGCGAACCGCTCGCACATAATCCGCGCGGCGCTGGAGTCGATCGCGTATCAGACAAAGGACGTGCTCGACGCGATGGCCGCCGACACGGATATCCCGATGTCGGAGCTGAGGGCCGACGGCGGCGCGTCCGCGAACAACTTCCTCATGCAGTTTCAGGCAGACATAATCGGCGCGCCCGTCGCCCGCCCCGCCGTGCGGGAGACGACGGCGCTCGGCGCGGCCTGTCTCGCGGGCCTCACCGTCGGCTTCTGGGGCGGACTTGACGAGCTGAAAAGCCTCTGGGTCTGCGAAAAGCGCTATCTGCCCGCCATGGACGCGCAGACGCGCGAAAAGCTCTCCTCCGGCTGGAACCGCGCCGTCGCAACCACCCGCCTCACCTGAAAAACCCGTTGTCCGCGAACGACACGTAGTCCATGTCCGCCGCGACTATGTGATCCGCCAGCGCGATATCCACCGCCGAGAGCGCGTCGGCTATCCTCTGCGTCGTCGCCTTGTCCTCATCGGACGGCACGGCGACCCCGCTCGTGTGGTTGTGCGCCAGAATAACGCTCGTGGAGTTGAACGACAGCGCCGTCTCCACGAGCTTTCGCACGTTCACGCTCGCGGAGTTGACGCTCCCCCGGAACATCAGGCGACAGCCGAGCACCTTGCACTTCGCGTCGAGACACACGAGGTACACGACCTCGTCGCGCTCCCCGAAAAAGTACGTCAGTATGTACTCCCCCGCGCGGCGCGAGGAGGAGAGAATCTTGTCGGACGCCGTGCGCGATATGAGGTACCGCCGCGATATCTGCGGTATCAGCTTAATCAGCACCGCGCTCGCCTCGCCGACGCCCGGGGTTTTCACAAGCTCGTCAAGCGGCGCGTCAAACACGTCGGCGAGAGAGCCGAACCGCGCCAGAAGCGCGTGCGCCACGGGATTCGTGTCCCCGCGCGGCACCGCGTGAAAAAGCAGCAGCTCAAGTACGGTGTGGTCGTCAAAATTGTCGAGGCCGTGCTGCGTGAACCGGTTCTTCAGCCTCGCGCGGTGTCCCCCGTGGGCGTTTTCCATCACCGCGCCCCGTACTCGGCGAGGTACCTCTCCATATCCGCGCGGCGGCCGTCCCCCTCGGGGAAGCTCGCCGCGATCTCGCGCGAGGTCACAATCGGGTACACGTTTATCCCGTACTCCTCCGCGATCTCCCGCAGCGCGGACTTCTCGCCCGTCCCGCGCTCACAGCGATCGACGGAGACGAAAAGCGCGACGACGCGCGCCCCGAACGGCCGCACGAGCTCAAGCGTCTCGCGCACGCTCGTCCCCGCCGTCGTCACGTCCTCAATAATCGCGATCCTCCCGCCCGGCTCCGGCGCCGCCCCGACGATTACGCCGCCCTCGCCGTGATCCTTCGCCTCCTTGCGGTTGAAGCTGTAGGACACGTTTATCCCGTGGTTGCTCCAAAGCGCCGCCGCCGTCACCGCGGCGAGGGGAATCCCCTTGTACGCCGGGCCGAACAGAATCTCAAAGCTCTCGCCCGACTCCGCAATCATCTGCGCGTAGTAATTCCCGAGCACGGCGAGCTGTTCGCCCGTGCGGTAATTCCCGGCGTTCACGAAATACGGCGTCTTTCTGCCGCTCTTCGCGGTGAAGTCGCCGAACGTCAAAACGCCCGACCTCTGCATAAATTCAATAAATTCCTTTTTTCTGTCCATTTCGCCCTCCGAAGCTTGTACTGATTTTTCACACTTTAACATATCTTTAATAAAATGGCAACACTTCCCGCGCCTCTTCCGCCTTGCCTAATGACGAAAAAGGGTGTATAATGTCGGTACACAACAATGAATGGAGCGTTACATATGTCAAAAAGACGTTTTGCCGCCGCATTCCTCGCTCTCGCGGCAGTTTTTGCGCTCGCGCCGCGCTCTCTCGCGGCCTCCGCGCCGAAATCCCCCGCGCTCGCCCTCTCCGGAACCTCCGGCGCGGCCGTGTTCGGCGGCGCGCTGTACGTCTGGGGCGCGAATGAGAGCGGTCAGCTCGGCGACGGCACCCGCACCACGCGCCTCGAACCCGTCCTCGCGCTCACCTCGGTGTCCTCCGTCGCCTCCGGCGGCGGCCACACCCTCCTTCTCCGCGCGGACGGCACGCTCTGGGCGTGCGGGGACAACTCCTACGGCCAACTCGGCGACGGCTCGCGCCTGACCCGCCTGTCGCCCGTCAAAATCACCGACTCCGTAAAATTCATCGCGGCGGGCGACGATTTCTCGCTCGCCGTCAAGTCCAACGGTACCCTCTGGGCATGGGGCAACAACGACCTCGGCCAGCTCGGCGACGGCTCGCGCCAGACAAGGCTGGAGCCCGTGAAAATCCTCGATTCCGTCGCCTCCGCCTCCGGCGGTGACGGCCACGTCCTCGCCGTGAAAACCGACGGCGCGCTCTGGGCATGGGGCTCGAACGACAGCGGCCAGCTCGGCGACGGCACCCGCACCACAAGGCTGGAGCCCGTGAAAATCCTCGACTCCGTCGCCTCCGCCTCGGCCGGCGTCGGCAGCTCCCTCGCGGTGAAAACCGACGGCACCCTCTGGACTTGGGGCGCGAACACATACGGTCAGCTCGGCGACGGCTCGCGCGACGCGCGCCTCACGCCGGTGAAAATCCTCTCCGACGTCTCCTCCGCCGTCGTCGCGGGGACGACCGTCGCGTTTGAGCTCGCCGGCCTGCTTCGCGCGGGTCACGCCCTCGCGCTGAAAACCGACGGCACTCTCTGGGCGTGGGGCTACAACATCTACGGCCAGCTCGGCGACGGCACGCGTACGGAGCGCCTCGCGCCCGTGCAAATCCTCTCCGGCGTCGCGGAGATCGCGGCCGGCGGCAACGACTCCGCCGCCATCAAGACGGACGGCACGCTCCACACGTGGGGCGGCAACGACCTCGGCCAGCTCGGCACCGGCGACCGCACCGACAGGCTCACGCCGGTCAAAATCCTCTCCGGCGGCGCGGTCAAGGCCGTCCCGACGCGCCAGCGCGTCTACGTCAACGGCGCGCAGGTGGCCTTCGACGCATACAATATCGGCGGGGCGAACTATTTCAAGCTCCGCGACCTCGCCATGGCGCTCACGAGCACCTCAAAGCGCTTTAACGCCACGTTCGACGCCGCGAACGCCCTCGTCGTCGTCACGCCCGGCGCGGTCTACACGCCCATCGGGGGCGAGCTCACGCCCGGCAGCGGCGCGCCCGCCTACATCACCCCGGTGACTCACCGCATATACATCGGCGGCAATCAGGTCACGCCCGACGGCTACAATCTCGGCGGCGCGAACTACTTCAAGCTGCGCGAGTTTATGAAAATACTCGACGTGTACGTCGGCTACGACGCGAAGACGAACTCCGTCACTATCGACACGTCAAAGGGATACTCCGACTAAAAGAAATCAGGAGAAGCATGTATAAAATAGGAATCGACATAGGCAGCACCACCGTAAAAACCGTCGTCCTCGGCGAGGAGGGCGAGCTCCTCTTCCGCTCGTATGAGCGCCACATGTCCCGCGTGCGCCAGATGGCGGCGGATCAGCTCAAAAGCGCCGAATCCGTCCTGCGCGGCCGCACCTCACAGGTCGCCATCACCGGCTCGGCCGGTCTCGGCGTCGCAAAAGCGTCAAAACTCCCGTTCTCGCAGGAGGTCTACGCCACCGCCGCCGCCGTGCGCCGCCACATTCCCGACGCCGACGCGGTAATCGAGCTCGGCGGCGAGGACGCGAAAATCATCTTCTTCGGTGGGGCATTGGAGGAGCGCATGAACGGCTCCTGCGCCGGCGGCACGGGCGCGTTCATCGACCAGATGGCGACGCTCATCAACGCCACGCCCGCGGAGCTCGACGCGCTCTCCTTACAGCATGAGCGCATCTACCCGATCGCCTCGCGCTGCGGCGTGTTCGCGAAAAGCGACATTCAGCCTATCCTCAATCAGGGCGGCCGGCGCGAGGACGTCGCCGCGTCGATTTTTCAGGCCGTCGTTGACCAGACCGTCGCGGGCCTCACGCAGGGGCGCGAGCTGACGGGCAAAATCGTCTTTCTCGGCGGCCCGCTCACGTTCCTCACGGGACTGCGCCAGCGCTTCGTCGAGACACTCGAGCTCGATGACGAACACGCGATCTTCCCCGAAAACGCCGACTGTTTCGCCGCCATCGGGGCCGCGCTCCTCGCGGACGGCGACGGCTTCACGTATGAAAAACTCCTCGAGATGCTCGAGAACGCCGCCGACGGCGACGCCTCCACCGATATCATGCCCCCGCTCTTTGAGTCCGAGGCAGACTACGCCGAATTCTCCGCGCGCCACGCCCTCGCCGCGCCGGAACCCACGGACGCCGACGCCTACACGGGCGACGCCTACCTCGGCATCGACGCGGGCAGCACGACGACGAAGCTCGCGCTCATCACCCCCACGGGCGGCATACTCTACAGCCACTACGGCCCGAACCTCGGCGACCCCGTGGCAATCGTGCGCGAAAAACTCCTCGAGATGTACGAAAAATTCGGCGACCGCGTGCAAATCCGCGCCGCCGCCTCGACCGGCTACGGCGAGGAGCTCATAAAAAACGCGTTCAACGTCGATTTCGGCCTCGTCGAGACGATGGCGCACCTGTCCGCCGCGCGCCACTTTGAGCCCGAGGTCGATTTCATCATCGACATCGGCGGCCAGGACGTAAAATGCTTCAAAATCCGCAACGGCGCGGTGGACGGCATCATGCTCAACGAAGCCTGTTCCTCCGGCTGCGGCAGCTTTGTGGAGACGTTCGCGAAAGCCCTCGGCTACGAGATCGCCGACTTCGCGAAGCTCGGCCTGTTCGCCGAAAAGCCCGTCAACCTCGGCTCGCGCTGCACCGTTTTCATGAACTCCTCCGTAAAACAGGCGCAAAAGGACGGCGCGACGGTCGAGGCGATAAGCGCCGGCCTGTCCATCTCCGTCGTCAAAAACGCCGTCTACAAGGTGATCCGCGCCGCCTCCGCCTCCGACCTCGGCGCAAAAATCGTCACGCAGGGCGGCACGTTCCTCAACGACGCCGTACTCCGCGCGTTTGAACAGGAGCTCGGCGCCGAGGTCCGCCGCCCGACGATCGCCGGCCTCATGGGCGCCTACGGCGCCGCCCTCTACGCCATGGAACAACGCGCCTATCGCCCCCGCTCGGCGGGGGAGACGTCGCCGCAGGCGACAGAGGGGGCACCCCCGACAGAGGGGGCACCCCCGACAGAGTCCGCGGACAAAAACGACGGACGCGCAATGCGCGCCCCTACGACGCTGCTATCCCAATCCGAACTCCAAAACTTCACCCACGACGCCCGCCCCGTCACCTGCAACGGCTGCACGAACCACTGCCGCATGACGGTGAACACGTTCGACGGCGGCCGCCGCTTCATCTCCGGCAACCGCTGCTCGCGCCCGCTCGGCCTCACCAAATCGACGGAGCCGAACATGATGAAGTGGAAGTACGACAAGCTCCGCGCCCTCTCCGGCGTCGGAGCCGGAACGGGCTCACGCGGCCGCATCGGAATCCCGTTCGGGCTGAACATGTACGAAAATCTCCCGTTCTGGTTTGAGTTTTTCACAAAACTCAATTTTGAGATCGTCCTCTCGCCTGAGTCCTCGCGCAGCCTGTACATAAAGGGACAACGCACGATCCCGTCCGACACGGTCTGCTACCCCGCGAAGCTCCTCCACGGCCACGTCGAGGCGCTCGCGGACGCCGCCGTGGACGCGATCTTCTACCCCTGCCTGCCGTACAACTTCGACGAGGGCATATCGGATAACCACTACAACTGCCCCGTCGTCGCGTACTACCCGGAGCTTCTCGCGGCGAACATGCCGCGCCTGAAGACGACGCGCTACCTCGACCCGTACTTCGGTCTGCACAACAAAAAGGGCTTCCTCATCAAATCCGCGGAGTATTTCGCCCGCGAGTTCAACATTCCACCCGCGGAAACGAAATCCGCCGCCCGCGCCGCCTACGACGCGTACTACGCGTTCCGCGACGAGGTGCGCGCCGAGGGTGAACGCGCCGTCGCCTACGCCGAGGCCAACAACAAACCGATAATCGTCGCCGCCGGCCGCCCGTACCACACCGACCCGGAGATAAACCACGGCATCGACGAGCTCATCACGTCCTACGGTCTCGTGCTCGTCACGGAGGACGCCGTGTCCTCCGCGCTCGGGAAGCAGTCGCGCGGCGTGCTCAACCAGTGGACGTATCAGGCGCGCATGTACAACGCCGCCCGCTGGGTTTCCGCGCGCGAAAATACGGAGCTCATCCAACTCGTCTCCTTCGGCTGCGGCACCGACGCCGTCACGACCGACGAGGTGCGCGAAATTTTGGAAAAACATGGCCACCTGTACACCCAGTTCAAAATCGACGACATCAACAACCTCGGCGCCGTCCGCATCCGCCTGCGCAGCCTCATCGCCGCCATGCAGCAACGCAAAACCGCTTAACGTTGCGGCGTCCCCTGTAGGGGCGATTATCAATCGCCCGCGTCCCCCGTAGGGGCGGGGTCAACCCGCCCGCGTTCCAACATGACCCGCGCCCCCCGTAGGGGCGATTATCAATCGCCCGCGTTCCAATATGAAAGGACATTTTAATGGCCACACTCCTCTATGACAAAACCGGCCGCCTCCTCTTCACAAAGGAGATGAAGCGCGAGTACACCCTCCTCATGCCGCAGATGGTGCCCGTGACGTTCACATTCCTGCGCCGCGTGTTTGAGCTTTACGGCTACAACGCCGAAATCCTCACCACGACGCACCGCGGCATCGTGGACACGGGCCTGAAGTACGTCCACAACGACACGTGCTACCCCGCGCTGCTCGCTATCGGCCAGCTCATCGACGCCGTAAAATCCGGCAAATATGACGACCGCAAGGTCGCCCTCATGATAACCCAAACCGGCGGCGGTTGCCGCGCGTCCAACTACATTCATCTTCTCCGCAAAGCCCTCGACAAGGCGAACCTGTCGCACGTCCCCGTCGTGTCGCTCAACATGTCAGGCCTCGAGAAAAACCCCGGCTTCTCGCTCACGGTGCCGCTCGTGCGCCGCCTCGCCGCCGCGATGATCTACGGCGACTTCCTCAAATGGCTCGCCAATCAGGTCAAGCCCTACGAGGTGCAAAAGGGCGCCGCCGACTCGCTCATACAACACTGGACGGATGAGATCGTCACAATGTTCGGCGAGGGCCGCGCCATGAGTAAAAAGGACATGAAAAAACTCCTGCCGGAGATAGCCGCGAGCTTCGCGCAAATCCCGCGCGAGGGCGAGGCAAAGCCGCGCGTCGGCGTCGTCGGTGAGATTTACGTCAAATTCGCCCCCTTGGGCAACAACAACCTCGAGGATTTCCTCCTCGCCGAGGGGTGTGAGCCCGTCGTCCCCGGCCTGACTGACTTCATGATCTTCAAAATCAACAACCGCAGCGCCGACGTGGAGCTCTACCGCGGCTCAAAGCTCAAAAAACTCTTCTGCGACGTGTTTCAGAAGTACATTGAGGGCCTGCAAAACCTCATGATCTCCGCGATAGAGACGCAGCCCGCGTTCCGCCCCATGGGGCGCTTCGCCGACCTCAAGCACGTGATTCGCGGCTACCTCGGCTACGGCAACAAGATGGGCGAGGGCTGGCTGCTCACCGCCGAAATGCTTGAGCTCATTCAGTCCGGCGTGCCGAACATCGTCTGCACCCAGCCTTTCGGCTGCCTGCCGAACCACGTCGTCGGCAAGGGCATGATCCGCCGCCTCAAGGACGACTTCCCGGAGTCGAACATCGTCGCCATCGACTACGACCCCGGCGCGACGCGCATAAATCAGGAGAACCGCGTGAAGCTCATGATAAGTAATTGTAAAATCCTCGGTCAGGCAAAGCCCGACCTGCGGCAACTCTCCGCTTCGCGTCGAGATTGATATGCTCGCGTGCGCTCGCTAACGCCCGAGGGCAAGCTCCCTCCGCCGCCGCGACGCATACGCGGGCAGCTTCCCCTCAAACACAATCCGCCCGTCCAGCCGCAGAAACATCTGCGGGCGGACGTGACCGCGCGTAATGCCGAAGTCGCACACGCCCGCCTCGTTCAGGACGTAATACACGAATTCAGAGCAGAAAAAGCGCGTGTCGCGCTCGTGCGTGCGGTGGAAAATCGCCGTCATCAGCCCCGAAAGGTTGTACGAAAACGCTTCGGGGTTGTCGCGGAACACGCCGATGTTGTGGCGGACCTCCTCGTACTGCTCCTCGGTGACGGGCAGCTCCAGAATAAGCCCCGCGCGGCCGAGACGGAAAAGGCGGTCGTCGATGTTCTCCTGCTTGAAACAGCCGAGAAACGGGTTGCGCTCGTACCGTCTGCCGAAGGAGAACATTATGTCCAGACCCTCGTCGAGCGCGAGGGACGCGTGCGTGTAGCTGTCGCGCGTAATCCAGTGGATGATGTGCGACAGGGGCGAGCCCGAGCGCGACAGCACTATGTAAATATTTTTTTCCATTATTCCCCCCAATAATTTCCGCTTGTGCGTACACCATATCCCAATAATCCCCCCGTGTCAAGCAAAAGACCCGCTTTTAAGCGAGTCTTAATCTTTTATTCAACTCTTTTTAATAAACCGCTCGCCGCAGCGCGGACACGTTATCTGCAACTTCCCGCGCCCTTTCGGCACGCGCAGCGTGTTCTTACAGCTCGGACAGACGAAATATCTGTGCGTCCCCCTGTCGCGGAACGCGACGGCGCGCCGCTTCGCCCTCGACCTCACGGGCGCCCAGAACCGCAAAAACCTGTCGTTCTCCCGCCGCCGCTTCTGAATGTTGCGCGAGAGTATTCTGAACATGGCGAACGCGAGCAGCGCGTACGCGATGACCATGCCGTACGGCACGCCGAGGACTTGAAAAGCGATATTCAAAACAAGCGCGACGACAATAAGCGCCGTACCCAGCTGGTCCGGCCCGTATCTGCCCGTCATAAAGTTTCTCAAAAAGTTCCGAATCACGCAAAAGCCTCCCCGGGCGCATTACCACGTGTTGATTATACCACACGCCCGGCCTTTTTCCCGTCCCGTAACACTTTATTTACATTAGTACTTGTACGTTCCGCCCCCGATGAACTCCCGCAGCATCGAATCCGCCGGTATAAGCGCGGGGTCGAGCTCGTCGTAGGCCTCAAGCGCCGCCAGCAGCTCCGTGAGCTCGTCGTACCGCTCCGCGCCGTCGGGCGCGCGCGAAAAAATCTCCCTCGCCGGACTTAGCATCGCCGATATCTCATACGCCATCGCGGTGTCGAGCTTCAGGTTCGCGGAGTCCTTGAACGGCGAGATGTGCGCCTTCTCGCCGCGCCGCACGTTCGCCCACATGGACAGCGTCGTGATCGCGCCCGTCCCGCGAAACCGCTCGTCGCGTATGACGCGCCGCACAAGCCTCGTCCACGTCCCCTTGAACGCGAGCCGCCCGTTGTCGAACGTGTCGGAGCGCGCGCTCACGTAGAGCTTGAACGCCTCCGGGTGCAGTCCCGTGACGCGCGTGTTAAGCGCGTGAATCCCCTCGAAAATCGCCACCTCGTCCTTTTTCAGCAGAAGCTGCTTCGCCTTCGCCTCATTTCGCCCCTGAATCGTAAACGAGAAGTGCGGGACGCATATCTCCTCCCCGCGGTCAAGCGCGTCGAAGTGCGCGTTGAGCAGCTCCCAGTCTATGCACAGCGGCGACTCATAGTCGCGCTCGCCCTCCGGCGTTTTCGGCAGCTCGAACGTGTCCTGCGGCTTGAAATAGTCGTCAAGCGACACGCTGCGCGAGTGTATCCCCATTCTCCCCAGCTCGTCGTCGAGCTTTTTGGCAGTCGTCGTCTTTCCGGAACCCGACGGCCCCGACAGCAGCACAATCGGGCTGTTCCCCACGTTTTTCGCGATCGCCCGCGCCGCGCCGCGTATCTTCTCGCCGTACTCCGCCTCGCACTCCTCGGCGAAGCCGCGCGCGTCGCTCCGCACGCGTCCGTTTATGTATGAGAGCTCAAACGCCATTTTCATCGACCCCTTTTAGAAATTCGCCTATGTCACCCTTACCGGATATAATATCCCCTATCCGCTCGATATATTCATACGGATACTTGGGGTTGAACACGCGCACAATCCGCCCCGCGCCGCCCACGAGCTTCGTCACCCCCGCGCCGAGCGCGAGAACGCTCCGCACCTCGTCCATCATCACAACATTGTACAGACTCCCCGCGCCCGGTTTTGCCCATCCCGTGTTCTCGAACCCGCCCGACGTGAACTTCTGCCGATACAGGTAGTACGGCGCGTACCCCGCGCGCCCGAGCGCGTCGAACGCGTCCGTCAGCATGTGCGACACCGCCTCCCCGCCCGGAATCGGGGTTTTTTCGAGCGTCACCCGCGCCCCCCGCTTGAGCGAGAGCGTGTGCACCGTCAGATTCTCGGGCGCGAGCGCGATAGCCCGCTCCAGCGTCTCGCGGAACCCCGCCTCCGTGTCCCCGGGCAGCCCCGCAATCAGATCCATGTTGATGACCTCAAATCCCGCGCTCCGCGCGAGCGCGTACGCCGTAAGCGTGTCCCCGCACGTGTGTTTCCGCCCGATATTCTCAAGCACCTCGTCCGAAAACGTCTGCGGATTCACCGACACGCGCCCGACTCCGTGAGAGCGCAAAACAGCGAGCTTTTCCGCCGTAATCGTGTCCGGCCTCCCGGCCTCCACGGTGTACTCCCGCACTCCGGACAGATCGAACTCCCGCGCAATCGCGCCGAGCAGGTCGTCCAGCATCTCCGCGTCGAGCGTCGTCGGCGTCCCGCCGCCCACATACACGGCGACAATCCGCGCCGCGGTACCGTCCAGCGTTTTCGCGAGCGCCGCCGCCTCGGCTTTCAGCGCGTCGAGAAACGGCGCTATCAGCACCATCGACCGCTCCACGCTGTGCGAGACGAAGGAGCAGTACGCGCACCGCGTCGGGCAGAACGGAATCCCCACATAAAGCGCGACGTCGCGCGCGCCGAGCGTCTCCCGCACGCGCTTCTCCGCCTCCGCGCAGTCAAGGGCGAGCGCCGCGCGCTCCGGCGAGACGTAGTAGCTCTCGATAAGCCGCCGCTCCGCCGCCCTCGGCGTCAGCCCCGCGCGCGTCATGCGCGTAATGAGCGTGGACGGCCTTATCCCCGTCGTCGCGCCCCACGGCAGCTCGCGGTCACTCGCCTGCCGCGCCGCGCGGAAGAACGCCGTCTTAATTATCCTCTGCTTCTCGCGCTCCCGCGCGATCCCCTCGTCCGGGTCAAGCCTCCGCGTCTCCGCCCTGCCCCTGTACACCGCGCCGCCGATATGCAGCTCCGCGTGCGCCCCGGCGGAATCCGCCCGCTCGCGCAGCGTAATCACGGCGAAGTCCTCGCCCGGCGCGGGCTCCGTGTCCGTGAACTCCGGCCTCTCCCCCGCCATCGTCTGAAGCAGTATCTGCTCGACAGCGTATTTGTACGCGTGCCCGACAAGCCTCAGCTTCACTGATCCGGGAACTCCGAATTCGCGTGCTTCACGTAGTAGTTGAACCGCCGCTCGTTCTCGAGCGTCGTCGATTCCGCGTGCCCGGGATAGACCTCAAAGTCACCCGGAAGCGCCGAGAGCCGCCGCAGGGACGCCTCCATCTGCTCCATGTCGCCCCCGAGGTCCGTGCGTCCGCACGACCCCGCGAAAAGCGTGTCGCCGGGGAACATCGCCTCGCCGCACAGCAGCGTCACGCCGCCCGCAGAGTGTCCCGGCGTCTCCAAAACGCGAAAGACGAGCGAGCCGACAGCAATCTCGTCCCCCTCGGCGTAGTAGCGCAGCCCCGGCGTGCCGACAATCCGCTCCGCGCCGTGCGCGTCGGAGGACAGCTCCCTCTCGTTCACGTACACCGGCGCGCCCGTCTGCTCCTGCACCTCGCCGAGCGCCATGATGTGGTCAAAATGCCCGTGCGTGATAAAAATCGCGCGCGGAATAAGCCTGTTCTCCTCGAGGTAGTCGAGGATGGAGTTCGACTCCGCGCCCGGGTCGATAATCGCGCACTCCAGCGTGTCCTCGTCCGTCACAACGTAGCAGTTCGTCTCAAGCTGCCCCACGACCAATGTTTTCACCAGCATATGGTACCCCCAAAAAATGTTTTGTTACGTATGTAGGGGCGATTACCTGTGCCCCGAGGGGTATCAATCGCCCGCGTATCTTTTTTTGCGTTCCCGCGCGATATCCCGCGCACTTTTTCCGCGTCCCCAATCGCCCCCGCGCGGCGGGGGAGATGTCGCCGCAGGCGACAGAGGGGGCATCGTCCCCGCGCGGCGGGGCATCCCGTCCCCGCGCGGCGGGGCATTCCGTCCCCGTCCGTAGGGGGCGGCGTCCCCGACGCCCCGCCGTCCCCAATCGCCCCCGCGCGGCGGGGGAGATGTCGCCGCAGGCGACAGAGGGGGCATCCCGTCCCCCCCCGTCACCCCGCGATAAATTCCCCCATAATCTCGCAGAACCGCACGGGATCCTCCACCGTCAGCCCCGCCATTATCACCGCCTGCCCGTACAGCAGCTCCGCGAGCTTCGCCGCCCGCTCCTTATCGCCCTCGAACGCCGCTTTCAGCGCCTCGAACTCCCCGTGTGACGCGTTTAGCTCCAGCACGCGCTCCGCCCTCACCGGCTCCGCGCCCTCGGCCGTGCGCATCGCGCTGAAATACTTCTCCATCTCGAGCGTCACGCCGCCCTGCGTCGCCAGACACACGGGCGCGGACACGAGCTTGCTCGACAGCTTCGCCGCCGCGACCCTCCCGCCGAGCGCTTCCGTCACAAAATCGAGCAGCGGCCTGTTCGCCTCCTCGGACACCTCCGTGTCGCGCTTCTCCTCCTCGGTCAGCAGCCCGAGGTCGTCGCTCGTCACGCTGCGCAGCTCCTTTTCCTCAAAGCTCCCGAGCGCGCGCACGACGAACTCGTCCACGTCGTCCGTCATGTACAGAACGTCGTAGCCCCTCGCGCGCAGCGGCTCCGCCTGCGGCAGCGCGTCGAGCGCCGCGGCGCTCCCCCCGCACGCGTAGTAGATGTACTTCTGCTCCTCCGCCATCTCCGCGACGTACTGCGCGAGCGTCACCGCCCTCCCCGCCCGCGGCGAGTAGAACATCAGCAGCTCCTTCAGGTTGTCCTTGTGCAGCCCGTAATCGCCCAGAATCCCGTATTTGAGCTGTATCCCGAACGCCCTGTAAAACGTCGCGTACCTATCCGGCTCACTCTCAAGCAGTCGCACGAGCTCCGCCTTCACCTTTTTCTCAAGATTCGCCGCGATGGTTTTCAGTTGCCTGTCGTGCTGAAGCGTCTCGCGCGAGATGTTCAGCGACAAATCCGCCGAGTCCACGACGCCGCGCACAAACCGGAAATACTCCGGCAGCAGCGCCGCGCACTTCTCCATAATCAGCACGCCCGACGCGTACAGCCGCAGACCCGGCTCATACTCCCGCGTGAAGTAGTCGTACGGCGCCTCCGACGGGATGAACAGCATCGCCTTGTAGCTCACCGCCGCGCCCTCCGCCGCCACGCGAATCACCGCCACGGGCTCCGCGTCCTCGCCGAACTGCTCCTTGTAGAAGTCGCTCATCTGCTCGTCCGTGACCTCGCCCCTCGGCCTCTGCCAGATCGGCACGCGCGAGTTTATCGTCTC
>JAISKU010000042.1 GCA_031261245.1 Oscillospiraceae bacterium
CTTTCACGTTGATTCCCCCAATTTCTCACTTACTTTTTTATAAAAGCTCCTGTGCGCGAGACGCGCAAAGCAGACCGTTCTCTCCGATTTTCTGACGTTGAGCGTGTCCCCGCTCTCGACGGCGGCGCGCTCCACCCCGTCAACTGACATGTACGCGGGGTTGCGCTTTCCGAGGCCGACGTCGATAGACACGCGCCTGTCCGAGACGAGGACGTACGGCTTTGACTCGAGCACGTGCGCGCATATCGGCGTGATGATGATGTTGTGCGCCGTGGGCTCCACTATCGGGCCGCCGGCGGCCATCGAGTACGCCGTCGAGCCCGTCGGCGTCGCGACGATAACCCCGTCGCCCGTGAAGCGCGATATCCTGTGGCCGTCGCCGAAGGTCGTGACGTCGATGACCTTGCCGCCGCCGCTTATCACGACGTCGTTTATGGCGACGTCGGAGGAGATTATCTCGCCGCCGCGCAGCAGCTCCGCGTCGAGCGCCATGCGCTCCTCCCGCTCAAACTCGCCGCGCAGAAAGCGCGGAATCTGGTCGAGCTGCGACAGCTCAAGCTCCGCGAGGAAGCCCTTGCCGCCCATGTTCACCCCGAGCACCGGGACGCCCGTGCCGATCGCGAGGCGCGCCACGCGCAGCATCGTGCCGTCGCCGCCGAACGCGATTACGAGCTCCGCCGACGCGATTTCAGCGCGCATTTCCGGGGTGTCCTCACCGAACACCGTGAAGATTTGCGACGCGATTCCCCCGGCGCGCGCGATTTCGGCCACGCGGTTCGTGGCGGCCATGTCCGCGTCGCGCCGCACATTCGGGCAGAGTACAAGATTTTTTATTGCGGATTCCCCCTCACAGCGCCGCGTGCGCCTCATTTACGACGGCCGCGACGTCTATCGGCGCGCCGTCGCCGGTTTTCGCGAGATACCCCAGAAACTCTATATTCCCCTCCGGGCCGCGTATCGGCGAGTGCGTGACGCCGAGGACGGCGAAGCCGGAGCTTCGGGCATTTTTCAGGAACGCGGTCAGCACCTCGAGGTGCGTCTCCGGCTCGCGCACGACGCCGCGCTTGCCGACCTTGTCGCGCCCCGCCTCAAACTGCGGCTTTATGAGGCAGATCGCCTCCGCGTCCGCGGCGATTGCCGCTCCGACGGCGGGAAGCACGAGCGCGAGCGAGATGAACGACACGTCCACGACAGCGAGGGTCGGGGTCTCGGCGAACATATCCGGCGTGATGCCGCGGGCGTTCACGCGCTCCAGGCTCACGACGCGCGGATCGCTGCGCAGGCTCCACGCGAGCTGGCCGTAGCCGACGTCCACGGCGTAGACGAGCCGCGCTCCGCGCTGGAGCAGGCAGTCCGTGAAGCCGCCTGTCGAGGCGCCGGCGTCGAGGCAGACGCGGTTCGCGGGGTCAACGGCGAAGAAGTCGAGCGCGCGCTCCAGCTTGTACCCGCCGCGGCTGACGTATTTGCGCTCTCCGCCGCGCACCTCAATCTCCTCGTCGCCGTTCATCTGCGCGCCGGGCTTGTCCGAGCGCCGGCCGTTCACGAACACGTCGCCCGCCATGACGACGGATTTCGCGAGCTCGCGCCCCTGTATCAGTCCGCGCTCCACGAGGAGCGCGTCAAGACGCGTTTTTTTCACGGCAGACCTCCGCAATCGCGCCCGTCACGCTGTCCGCGTCGATGCCGCAGAGCTTTCGCAGCTCCGCGACGCTCCCACCGGGCAGCGGGGTTTCGCCTGTGTTCAGCAGCAGCGCGGGAGCGGCGGTGGCGGCCGCGAGGCGCTCTCCCACCGAGCCGGACTGCGCGGAGTCCTCAAGAATCGCGAGCTTGCCGGTTTTCGCGACGGAGTTTGCGACTGTCGCGACGTCGAGCGGCGCGAGAACGCCGAGCTTTATCACCTCGACGGAAATTCCGCGCGTCGCGAGGCGCTCCGCCGCCTCGAGCGCGACGTTTATCATTATGCCGTAGCTCACGAGCGTTATATCGACGCCTGTTTTCAGCACGCGCGACGGCTCCGCGCCGCCGGCGGCGTATTTGCCCTCCGCGCCCTTGGGGTAGCGGATTGCGACCGGCCCGGTATCGCGCAGCACGGCCTCTGTGAGCATGTCGCGCAGCTCCGCGAGGCTCGACGGCGCGTATATTTTCATGCCCGGGACGGTCGCGAGGAACGCCGCGTCGTAGACGCCCTGGTGCGTCTCCCCGTCGCCGGGAACGATTCCGGCGCGGTCAACGGCGATTACCGCGCGCGCGGACGTGAGCGCGACGTCGTGCAGCAGCATGTCGTAGGAGCGCTGCAAAAACGTGGAGTACACCGCGAAAACGGGCAGCAGTCCGCCCTTCGCGAGCCCGGCGGTCATCGCGGCGGCGTGCCCCTCGGCTATGCCGACGTCGAAAAAGCGGTTGGGGAATTGCTCCCGGAACGCCTCAAGACCGGTGCCGGAGGTCATCGCGGCAGTCACGGCGACGATGCGCCCGTCGCGCTCCGCGAGCCTTGTGAGCGTCTCTCCGAACGCGGAGGAGAACGTGTCGCGGGTACCGGGCAGCGCGCCGTCGGCGGGGTCAAAGACCGCGACGCCGTGGTAGAGCTCCGGCGAACCCTCCGACGGGGCGTAGCCGCGCCCCTTTTGCGTGACGGCGTGCAGCAGGACGGGGGCGTTCATCTCCCGCGCGCGGTCGAGCGCGCGGCGCAGCGCCTTTATATCGTGTCCGTCCACGGGGCCGAGATACTCAAACCCCATCTCCTCAAACATGCTGCAATGGAGTATCGCGCGCTTGAGCATCGCCTTTAGCGCGTGGGTGAGGCGGTAGAGCGCGCGGCCGCCGGGGATTTTTTGCGTGAAGCTGCGGTAGCGCTTCTTGAAGCGCAGATACGACGGCTTTATGCGCTGGCGCGAGAGGTAGCGGGCCATGCCGCCGACGCTCTCCGTTATGGACATGCCGTTGTCGTTGAGAATCACGATGAGCGGCTCTCCGGCGCAGCCGGCGTCGCAGAGCGCCTCATACGCGAGTCCGCCCGTCAGCGCGCCGTCGCCGATGAGCGCGAGGACGCTGTGCTTTTCGCCCGCGAGCGTGCGGGCGCGCGCGAGGCCGAGCGCGACGGAGACGGAGTTCGACGCGTGGCCGGCGATGAAGGCGTCGTACTCGCTCTCCTCGGGTTTCGGGAAGCCGGAGAGTCCGCCGAAGCGCCGCAGGGTGTCAAAACGCTCCCGCCGTCCGGTGAGGATTTTGTGTACGTAGCACTGGTGGCCGACGTCGAACACGAGGCGGTCGCGCGGCAGGTCAAAGCTCAGGTGGATAGCCGCCGTGAGCTCGACGATGCCGAGGTTCGACGACAGATGTCCGCCCGTGTGCGACACGCTGTTCACGAGAAACTCGCGTATCTCTCCGCACAGGGCGTCAAGCTCGCTCTCCGGGAGACGTTTGAGGTCGCCGGGAGAATTAATTTTTTCCAAAATACTCAAATTATTTACCCGTCCGTGAAAAAATGCTTATCAGCCTGCCGACGCGAAGCAGGATCGCGTTCGTCCTCGACATCGCCAAGAGCTTGCCCGCGGCCTTGCCGCCGATTGTCGCGCCCGTAACGGCGCCGGAGACGATGAGCTGCGTTATTATCTCGCTTGCCGAAAAGCTCTGCGAGAGGCGCGCCGCCACGAGGGCGGCCGTGGTTCCCGAGACTATGCCGGAGATGTCGCCGACGACGTCGTTGCAGACGGAGGAGACCTTGCCCGCGCTCTTTATGAGCCGTATCGCCTCCTGCGCGCCGCGCTCTTTGTGCGCCGCCATGGAGTGGAACGGGGCCTCCGACGCGCTCGTCACCGCGACGCCGATTATGTCGAACACGATGCCGAGCAGAATGAACACGACGAGCGCGATGAACGCCGCCGCGTATCCCGCACCGCCGAGCGCGCGTGAGGACACGAGGGTGAACACCACCGACGTCGCAATGCTCGTGCACGTTATTTTCGCTATCCAGCCTTTATTGTTCATGTTGTTTCCTGTAAGTTTTTTCAGCGGCGGCGAGTTGAGTAAATCTTACGGCATAGGTCGGGCCGAATTTCTCCCCGCGCTGCCTCCCGTTGCCGGTCAGGTGGTTTCCCATTAAAGCCCGGTTCCGCGCGTCGCCGCGACGGCTGCCCGATAGCCACTTAGTCCGCACTGTAATCCCCAACTCGTCCGTGTAAACACGACAGCCTAGTCGTTTTCCGACACAGTCCAACCGTCTCTTAGCCTCTTTTGCAGAAAATATTTCAAGGGGCAATCGAATTCTTCGGGTCGTACGCACCCTACGAACCGTGGTTCCCCTATCCGCAGATTCCACTCAAGGCAGGCTACTCCGCACACAGCGCACGCTTTCCACTTATCGGTCGCGCCACCGCATTACGGGTTTAATCCCGTACCGTACACGGTCGAGGCTTTCGCCCAGCCGCCCACAGACACGGGTCTCCGCGCAAACAGGGTCGGGTTCTCCATGCCATTAGAGATCGCCCTGAGAACGCAAGCGGATTTCTCCGCTTTCTCCCAGCACCCACCCCAAACTGGGCGTTCAAAGCAGACACAAGGAGTTTCACAGCTATGCCCTTCAAGGGATTTTTAGGCCCCTCCTGGTAGACGGCGGATCTGACTAGGATACTGTGCCGCTGATTTTACATTATACAGAAAATTTTGAAATATTCAACACAAATATTCATTATTTTCTGCAATTATAAAAAAACGGGGCGGCCGTGGGCCGTCCCGGTACTTTTCAGCTGCTTCTGCCCGCGAGCTCCTCCGCGAGTGACGACAGAAATCTCACGCCGCCGAAGGCTCCTTTTAGAGAATTTTTTGCTTTTATGGTATTGCTCTCAATGAGTTCCTCGCACTTTTGTATGCCATAAGCGGTATAAAAACCGTCTTTGTCGAGGATATCGTCGCGGATTTGGAACGCGAGGCCGACGGCGCGCGCGTATTCTGACGCGGCCGTGAGCTGTCTTTCCGTCCCGCCGGCGGCGAGGACGCCGATTTTCGCGGCGGCGACGAACAGCGACGCGGTTTTGAGCGCGTGGATCGCGTACAGGTCGGCGGAGCCGGATTCCACGGCCTCGAGGTCGAGCGTCTGTCCGTGGCAGACGTCCACGGCGGCGCGCGCGAGCGCGGAGAGCATTTTTGCGACGCGCGGTGGCTCAAGTCCGCAGTTCGCGATTTTTGAAAACGCCTCGGCCTGAAGCGCGTCGCCCGCGAGGATTGCGCGCCACTCGCCGAAAACGATGTGGTTTGACGGCTTGCCGCGCCGCGTGTCGTCGTCGTCCATCGCGGGCAGGTCGTCGTGGATCAGCGAATACGTGTGCAGCAGCTCGACGGCGCAGGCGGCGTCGAGGGCGGTATTATCAATGACTCCGCAGGCCTTCGCGAACGCGAGGGCGAGGACGGGGCGCACGCGCTTTCCGCCCGAGAGCGCGCTGTAGCGCATCGCGTCGGCGAGCGATTTCGCGGGCGCGTCGGCGGTGAAGTACGTTTCAAGTCGCGCTTCGACGAGTGCGCGTAAGCGGTCGTACTCGCGGTGGAAAAGGTCACTCATCGGCTTCAAACGGGGCTTCGTCCGGCTCGCCATCCGCGCCCTTTGACAGGCGCACGACGGTCTGCTCCGCCGTGTCGAGCTGCTTGTTGCAGTCCTTTATGAGCCCCGCGCCCTCCTCGTAGAGGGCGAGGAGCTGCTCCAGCGGCGTCTCGCCCTTTTCGAGCGCGGCGACGATCTCCTCGAGGCGGGCGAGGGATTGCTCGAAGGTCTGTTTCGGTTGTGATTTCGGCATGTTTGTTACCTCCTGATTTTGGGGGACGCTTGTCACTTTTCTTTTCTCGAAAAAGAAAGTAACCACTTGTCACTTTTCTTTTCTCGAAAAGATTTATTACCTCCTGATTTCGGGGGAACGCTTGTTACTTTTCTTTTCTCGAAAAGAAAAGTAACCAAAAGAAACGATCAGAGGGGGAGTTCCTCCCCCTCTAACACTCCCCCTGCACACGGGGGCTTACGGGGGCTTTTCGCTTCAAAAAACTCTCTCGTTTGTGAGGACGCAAGGCTTGTGCGGACACAAGGTCGCTCGCGTTCAATGCCGCATTGGCGAAGCGTTGACGCCCGCTGACGCTGGGGAGGGGCGCCCCGACGCGGGCATCTCGATTTTTTTGACAACGACGCTCATAGACATCACTCTTTCTGCTATTTATCCCTTATATGCTATCGCGTCAAGCTGAAAATCAATCGACTTATCTGCAAATTCCGTTTGAATTGACTTCCGAACCGGATATTTACCGTTAAACCGCTCCCTGAACACCTTTTCCATAACCGGGATTTGATGAACATCTCTGAACATAGCGTCGATTTGAACCACGGATTCCAACGTCAATCCTGCAAGACTTAGCCGTTCGTTTAATTGGTCAAGCGCACCGCGGATTTGATTTTCGAGAGATTGCCCCTGATTGCGGCAACAATGACCGACAAAAACGAAACTGCCCGCTTCTATAACTGTAGACCACGCGTTTCCGTCGTTTACTTCGTGTCTGATTATTTCCGACATTTATTTTACTTCCTTTCACTCCACGACCACCCCGATTTCGTCCTTTTGCAGACGGATTTTCAGCTTGTCGCCCGGTTTTACGTCCTTTGCGCGGCGCACGAGCGCGCCGTGCTCATCGCGGGCTATCGCGTAGCCGCGGCCGAGGACTTTCAGCGGCGAGAGCGCGTCGAGCGACGCCGCGAGCTTTGAGAACTCCGCGCGGTTTTCCGTGACGCCGCGGCGCGTCGCGGCGAGTATGCGCTCCCCCGCGCGGTCGAGCGCGAGTCTGCGGTCGTCGAGATAATTCTTTGGTGAGCGCATGACGCGCGTGTTCGCCGCCGCGTCGATTCGGCGGCGCAGCGCCGCGAGCGCCTGCTGCTGCGATTTTGCCGCGCGGTTTGAGAGGTAATTGAGCTCTCCGCGCACGTCGGAGATGTCGGGTACCGCGAGCTCTGCGGCGTTCGACGGCGTGGCGGCGCGAAGATCCGCGACGAAGTCGGCGATTGTCACGTCGGGTTCGTGGCCTACGGCGGAGATTACGGGGATTTCCGAGGCGAAAATCGCGCGCGCGACGCGCTCATCATTAAACGCCCACAAATCCTCGAGCGAGCCGCCGCCGCGCCCCGCGATTATGAGGTCGGCGAGGTTGTGCGCGTTGCAGTATTTCAGCGCGCCGACGATCTCCGGCGGCGCCTCAACCCCCTGCACGCGCACGGGGAGCACGACGACTTTTGCGAGCGGCCAGCGCGCGCCGAGCACGCGTATCACGTCGCGCACTGCGGCGCCCGCGCCGCTCGTTATGACGGCGATTCTTCGGGGCATCTTGGGGAGTGGTTTTTTATGCAGCTCGTCAAAGAGTCCCTCGGCGCGGAGCTTCTCTTTCAGGCGCTCATACTCCGCAAAAAGGTCGCCCACGCCGTCGGGCGACATGTGCGACACGTAGAGCTGATACTGCCCGTCGCGCACGTAGACCTCTACGCGGCCGAGGGCGATTATTTTCATGCCGTTTTCCGGCCGGAAGCGCAGCTTGTCCGCCGCGTTTTTGAACATGACGCACTTGAGCGCGCCCGCCGCGTCCTTCATCGTGAAGTAGCGGTGGCCGGAGGGGTACTCCTTATAATTTGACACCTCGCCGCGCACGCCGACGGAGGAGAGCACGTCGTCCGACCCGACGAGCGCTTTCACGTACTCGTTGAGCTGGCTGACCTCGAACACCGCGTTACTGCTCATCCGGTATCTCGCTTTTCGCGAACGCGCCGAGCACGCCGTTGATGAATGACACCGTCTCCGGCGTGTCGTATTTTTTTGAGAGCTCGACGGCCTCATTGAGCGCCGCGCGGGTCGGCACGTCGGGCATGTACAGCGCCTCATACATCGCCACGCGCATGACGCTAACCGCCGTGCGCGAGATGCGGTAAAACTGCCAGCCGACGGCGTATTTTTCGATGTACGCGTCGAGCTCCGCGCCGTGCTCCGCGACGCCCGTCACGAGGCGCTCCAGATACTCGCGCTCCTCGCCCTTCGGGCGCGAGGAGTAGAGCTTATCCTCGCCCTTGAGCGTCGGATAGTAGTCCGGCGCGAGGAGCTCGTCAAGCAAATCCCGCGCGTCGCGCGGGTTTTCGGACAGCGCAAACACAAGCCTGACGGCCAGCTCACGCGCGCCTGTTCTTGTCATTTGCCCTTTTTCAGGGACACGCCGCACACGTGCACGTTCACAGCCGTCGGCTTCACGCCGATCGCGGCCTCCACAGCCTCCGCGACGGACTTCTGCACCTTTTCGCCGACGCGCGCGAGCGCGCTGCCCAGCTCCGCGACGATGTAGATGTCCAGCGCGACGCTCTGCCCGTCGATTACCGTTTTTACGCTGCGCGAGAGCGCCTTTTTGCTCAAAAGCTCTCCGATGTCGCGGCCATACGAGGGGTAGAGCGCGTAGACGCCCTCCGTCTCCGCCGCCGCGCCGCCCGCGAGCACCGCGAGCACGTCCTCGGAGATGTTTACGCTCCCCGATTCATCCGTATAAGAAATGTAGTCCTTTGTCTCACTCATGACTTTCACCTTTCGCATATATTGCTTCGGATAATTATAGCACTGTTTCGGAAAAAAAGAAACACTTTTTTTGTGGTTGCAACGCGCAAAACGCGGCGGTCTTTCGACCGCCGCGTTTTTTCAGTTTACCGGGATTATTTGCAGGGCCTCGGCGGTGAAGTCCGTCTCGCCCGTCACGATGTCGGTGATTTTCGCGACGTCCACGGCGGACAGCCCGGCCTGCGGGGCGGGGACGGTGATTTTCACGCCGTCGGCCGACATGAACGCCACGCAGTCGGAGAAGCCCTTTGCGCGGACGAGCGCCTCAAGCTCCGCCTCCTTTTGGCCGAACGCCGCGATTGCGGTGATCTTCTCGAGCGCCGCGTCGAGCACCTCCTGCGACGCGCCCTCCGCGCCGTTCACGGACGCGAGCGTCTCGACGGCGGCGTCGCGCGCCTGACGCCGGTTGATGCGCGCCTCCGCGAAGAAGGCGGCTGTGCCGCCCGCGTCGCCGCTGAAGAACAGCCCGGAGCTTCCGGCGTTGTTGTCGTCGGCGGCGTCGGGGTTCTCCGGGATCCCGACGTTCGGGGTGAGCGAGGTGGTCGTGGGCTCGGCGATCGTCGCGCCGACGTCCTGCGCCGCGTCCTTGCTGTACGACCAGTTGAGGTATGCCGCCACGCACACGAACAGCACCACCGTGATGATTACCGCGTTCCTCTTGAATGACCTCATTATTTTTGACCTCCTAAGAATTTGGATTTACGTTTTTCATTTTCGTCACCGTGACGCGGTCCGCGCCGAGGCCGGTGAGCGAGGCCACCGCGCCCATGAGCGCGAGCCTGACCTCCGGGTCGCCGGCGCCCTCCGCGACGACGAGCGCGCCCTGATACTCCGGGTAGCCGCGTTTCACGACGACGGGCGACTGGTTTGAGCCGCCGGAGCCGACGATCACGGCGTCCTCGCTCTGCTCCGTGGCGGAGTTCTCGCCCTTGGCGGAGTACTTTTTGTTCGTGGCTATGTACGTCTCGCCGTCGGAGCGGAGCGTGAGCACGACGGTGACGCGGCCCGCGCCGTCGATCTCCGAGAGCGCGGCGGCAATACGGTTCTCCGTGTCCGCGAGCGGGAACGCGGTCGGCTCCGGCGGCGCGGGAGCGTCGGGCGCGTCGTTTTTCGTCTTGTCGCCGCCGGGCAGCAGGAGGAGCATTATCCCGAACACGACGACGATCACCGCGAAGCCGAGCGAGCCGCCTTTTTTCAGCTTTTCCCATATCGCCTTTACTCTGTCCATGCAATCTCCCCTGACGGTATGCCGAGCTCCGTCTCAATATCGTGTGTCAGCGCGTCTTTTTTCTGCGCGTCGGCGGAGGATGTGAGCCTCGCCGACGCGGGGTACCAGCGGCCGTCGTCGCCGAGGCGCACCGTGACCGCCGCCTCGAGGTCGGCCATGCCGCGCGCGATCCCCTTGTCCAGAATATATGCCGCGTATTTCTCCTCTATGATTCCCCGCGCGAGGTTTTCGTTCGCCGCGTCGAGCGGGGCGGAGAATTTGCCCGCGTCGGCGCGCAGCCGCGCGAGGCTCTCGCCGAGGCTCCCGTAGTCGAAGGCTTTTACGGGCCGCAGAATCGCGAGGAGCGTGAGGAAGCCGCAGGCGGCCGCGACGATGCGCTTTACCCGGCCCTCCGGCGTGACGGTGAGCGCGACGGCCGTTATCATCGCCGCGCCGACGACGCCCGCGATGAAGCTTCTGAGCGTCTCTGTCATGCGCGCCTCCTATGTGACGGTTTTTATCGTCGAGACTATCGACACGAACAGCATTACGGCGGCGACGCCCGCCATGCCGAGCGTCATCCCGAACGCCGCGCCGAACGCGTTGATGAGCTTCGTGACGCTCGCGTCCGCGACCGTGGCGGACAGGCCGCCCGCGGCCTTGAACAGCAGGTAGTTCACGCCGAGCTTCAAAAACGGCACGGCGCACGTCGCCGCGACTGCGAGCACCCCGAACACCCCGACGGCGTTGCGGAGAATCGCCGCGCCGGACAGGAGCGTCCCGGCGGCGTCCGCGAGGATTGTGCCGACGACGGGGAAAACCGTGGAGATCGTGACCTTAGCCGCGCGCAGCGCGGCGGCGTCGGACGCGCCCGCGATGACGCCCGTGAGGGACATGTAGAGGACGAAGACCAGGACTATCGCGGTGAGCACCGTTTTCGCGAGCCATTTTATGAGCGAGGAAACGCCTGAGAGCGCGTCGCCGCCTATCGCCGCCTCCGCCACGGACACGGCGGCGTAGGCGTATATGAGCGGCATTATTATAGTGCGCATGAGGTTCATAAGAATGTCGAGAAACATCACCGTCACGGAATATTTTATCGCGGCCGAGGTGACGGCCCCTCCGGCGACGGCGGCGGCCGTCAGGCACGGCAGGAGCAGCTTTGAGAACGTGCCGAGGTCGTCGATGACCGCCGCGCCCATGCCGATGAATGTGTTCACGCTCGCCACCGAGACGGCGGATATCGCAAAAACCCCGGCGAGGCGGGCGTAGTTCGCGCTCTTGTCCGGGAACGCCGAGGTGAACAGGCCGGAGAGCATCGCCGCCATGACGATTACCGCCGCGCTCCTGAGCGACGAGGTGACGATTCCGCGCAGTTTTGAGGTTATGCCGGACACGAGGCGCGATATCGCGCCGGGCGCGTCGAGCGCGTCGGACACGCCCATGCCGCCGAGGATATCGTCCGCGCCGTCCGGCAGCGCGTCGCCGAGATTGTCCGCGCCGATGGCGTCCGACTGCTCCGCGAAGACGTCGAGGGCGAGGGCGGAGGGCGGAATCAGCAGGATTATTACTATTATAATAGTTAAAACTCGTCTCATTTGTATTGTTTTCCTCATTGCAACAGAGAATTTATCATGTCGAGCACGGTTTGGAAGAGCGGGAGCGCGAGGTACACCGCCGTCACGGCTCCCATGAACTCGACGCCGGACGCCGCGCCCGCCTGTCCGGCGTCGCGGCAGATATCGGCGATGAGCTTCGTGACGACGGAGATGCCCGCGGTTTTGAGGACGACGGCGAGCGCCGCGCTCGGTATCCCCGCCGCGTCCGCGACTGTGCGCAGGAAGTCCAGAACGGAGCTCATGACGTCGATGCTCATGTACACGGCGAACACGGAGAGCGCGACGGCGACGAGCAATGAGTTCTCGGGGTTGTTGCGCTTCACGACGAGCCCAAGGGCGGCGCCCGCGACGGCCGCCGCCATGACCTTCATAAGCTGCGTCACGCTCAGAACCCGAAGAGATCTTTTATGAGCGAGAAGAGCCCGCTTATCTCGCGCAGAATGATGATGAGCACCACGACGAGGCCCGCGATGCTCGTCAGCAGCGCCTGTTCGCCGCGGCCCGAGCGCGAGAGCAGCAGGTCGAGCACCGCTACGAGGATTCCGACGGCGGCGATTTTGAAGATGAGGTCTACGTTCATTTGTGTTCTCCTAAATCAGTATCAGCGCCAAAAATACGCCGGCGGCGACGCCGATGCACGCGCGGGTTTTTGAGTCGGCGTCGCGCTTTTCGTCGGCGCGCCTTGAGAATTCCTCAAAACGGCGCTCCGCGCGCTCGAGCGCGACGCGCTGTTCCTCGACGTCGTAGCGGCCGAGGGCGCGCGGCACCTCGCGCAGCTCGCGCTGCTCCTCGGGCTCGAGCAGCAGCTCCGGCGTGGCGGTGACGGCCTGACCCCAGATATCGTAAAACGACGTCTCTCCGAGCTGCGGCAGGCGCGCCTCGACGTTGCGGAAGAGGGACGCGACGGGCTCACGCGTGCGCGAGGAGAGGAGTGAGATGAGCTGCGGCACGGGCTCAAGCCGCGTCACGAGCTCGGCGCGCAGGGCTCCGAGGGCGCGGGCGAGCTCTGCGAGGATGCGGCACCGGCGGCGCAGACGCGTGACGCCGAGCAGCCCCCACGCGCTTGTCCCGAGTATGAGCAATATTGCCCCTATCGCCTTTGTCACGGCAGCTGCGTCACCTCGTATTCCCGCCGTCCGGCGACGTTGACGATTGTCACGGCGGCCCGGAAAATCCCCGCGTCGAGGAGTTTTCTGTACATCGGCTTTGACGTGAGGTCGTCGAGCGAGGCGGCGTGCGCCGTCGCGAAGAGCCGCACGCCGCAGTTTGCCGCGCGCACGATCGCCTCGGCGTCCTCGGGCGCGGTTATCTCGTCGAGCGCGACGGTCTGCGGGTTCATCGCGCGCAGGAGCATGAGCACGGCCTGCGATTTCGGGCACGAGGAGAGCACGTCCGTGCGCCGCCCGACGTCCATCTGCGGGACGCCGCCGGACGCGGCCGCGAGCTCTCCCCTCTCGTCGGCGAGGCCGACGCGCGACGGCGGGACGGCGAGTTTTTCGGAGCCGTCGGAACACAGGCGCACGAGCTCGCGTAAAAGTGTGGTTTTGCCGGCGCCAGGCGGGGAGATGAGGAGCGTCGAGGGGATTTTTCCGCCGAGGGCGACGGCGAGGAAGTCCGCAACGCCGCGGCGCGCGCGCGGGATGCGTATCGCGAGGGAGGAGAGCGCGCGGAAGCCGGAGATCTCGCCGCCGTCCGTTATCGCGGCTCCGCACAGGCCGATTCTGTACCCGCCCGGCGCGTTTATGTAGCCCGCGCGCACCGTGTCGCGCGAGGTGTGCGCCGACGCGCCTGTCGCGATCTCCACGACGGCGTCGAGGTCGCGCGGCGCGACTGGAACGTCGCCGAGCGGCGCTTCGCCCCCGGGAAGCAGCACGGTCGGGCTGTGGCCGACGCGCAGACGCAGCTCCTCGGCGGCGCTCTGCCGCTCCGGCGGGAGGAGCGCGGCGCGCTCACGCATTTCGGGCGGGAGGAGGCGGAGGGCGGCGGTGTAGTTTTTGTCAGAAGTGTTCATAGCGGATTTTATGAGAGCGTGTCCGATAATATGCCGGAAGATATTTCTTGCAATATCCAAAAATTTTGTGTACAATTCAATCATCGGAAAGAGGTGCGGTTAATGGAACAGGAATACAGCTGTTCGCTCTCGCAGATTGTGAACGAGATGAAGCTGGACATACTATATCCGTCA
>JAISKU010000074.1 GCA_031261245.1 Oscillospiraceae bacterium
AGATGAAGCGCGGAATCGCCGACCTCGACGCGCGCCGTGAGTATCTCCGCGAGGGCGTTTTTGATGTCCTCGCCGCGCCGCCAGCCGTTCAGCTTTGTCCTCTCGCGCAGCTCGTCAACCGCCTCGACGGCGATGTCCGCACCGACGTCCGCGAGTATGAGCGTCTCCTCGAGCTCCTCAAAAAACTCCTCGTTCGCGCCCGTAAACGAGGCGAACATGCCGCCGAGGCGTGCCGTGGCGGTCTTTGTCGTCTTTGAGAGGCCTTGTTTTATTTTGTCAAAAAATCCCATTGCAATCCCCTATGACAGTTTGAAGGTTTTCTCGGCCTCCTCGAGGTCGAGGACGATGACGCGCGAGATGCCGCGCTCCTGCATGGTGACGCCGTAGAGCACGTCGGCCTCCTCCATCGTGCCGCGGCGGTGCGAGATGACGATCATCTGCGTTTTCAGGCTCATGCGGCGCATGTAGTCGGCGAAGCGTATGACGTTCGCGTCGTCGAGCGCGGCCTCAATCTCGTCTAAAACCACGAACGGCGCGGGACGAATCTTCAAAATCGCGAAATACAGCGCGATTGCCGCGAACGCGCGCTCTCCGCCCGACAGGAGCGTGAGCGTTTTGAGAGCCTTGCCCGGCGGCTGTACCGCGATCTCGATGCCGCAGCCGAGCGGGTCGTCGGGGTCCTCGAGCGTGAGCGTCGCGCTGCCGCCGCCGAAAAGCTCCACAAATGTCTCCGAAAAGCTCTCCTTTATCTCGACGAAGCCGTCCTCGAATATTTTCCGCATCTGTGCGGTGATGTCCTCGATTATCGCGTCCAGCTCGCTTTTTGCGTTCATGACGTCGTCGCGCTGCGCCGTGAGGAACGTGTACCGCGTGTTCACGCGCTCAAACTCCTCTATCGCGCCGATGTTCGGGTTGCCGAGGCCTGATATCTCGCTACGCAGCGCCGACACGCGCCTGTTCGCGGCGGGCACGTCGTCTACCTCGCGCGCGGCGTCCATGGCGTCGCCCCGCGTGAGCTCATAGCTGTCCCACAGGCGGTCGATGACGCGCCGCTCCTCCGCCTCGCGGCCGAGCTTCGCCTGTTCGAGGCGCGAGCGCTCGCGCTCGAGCTCCATCGTCGCGCCGGACGCGTCGCGCACGCGCCTGTCGAGCTCTGTGCGGCGGCGCTCAAGCTCGAGCTTACGCGCCGTAATCTCGCCCTCGCGCGCGCGCTTTGCCTCGATCGCCGCGCGTATTTCGGCGTCCTTTGCCTCGAGCGACGTGAGCTCCGCGCGTATTTCGGCGTTCGCGAGCTCGAGCGATTCGGCTGTTTCCAGACGCGCCTCGCGCTCCCCGAGAAAGCCCGTGCGTATATCGGACAGCTCCGATATCGCCTTGGCGACGGCCTCCTCCTCGGCGTCGAGCGCGGCAATCTCCGCGCGCAGCTCCGAGATGCGCGTGTTTATGCTCTCACGCTCCGATTCCGCACGCCCGCGCGTCTCCCCGCGCGCGGATATCTCCGCGCGCAGCGATTGTAATTCCGTTTCAAGCGCGTCGCTCTCCGCGCGCCCGGTTTCAATCTCGGCGGCGGTCGCCGTCGAGCGCTCGCGCAGGCTCTCAATGCGCGCGCGCGTCTCCTCGAGCGCGTTTTCGCGCTCTGACAGGATACGCTCCGCCGATTCAAATTCGTTTTGCAGGCGCATCGTCGTCTCATCTGCGGCGAGCTTTTCCGCGCGCGCCGATTCGAGCTCAAATTCCGCGGCGAGCTTTTCGCGCTCGCGCTCATCGCGCTCTGATTTCGCGGCGCGCGCGTCGCCCTCGAGCTCCGCGACGCGCTCACGCAGTCGCGCGAGCTCCCCGGCGCGGGAGATGATGCCGGAGCCCTTTGCGGCCGAGCCGCCCGTCATCGCGCCGCCGGCGTTTATCACCTGGCCGTCGAGCGTGACGACCTTGAATTTTGCCCCGTATTTGCGTGAAATGCGTATCGCGTCGTCGAGCGTGCCGACTATGGCGACGCGGCCGAGCAGACTCGCGTACACGCCGCGCAGGTTTTCGTCAAACTCCGACAGCTCGATCGCGAGCCCCTCAAAGCCGGTCTCGTCCGTCAGTCCGCGCTCGGCGAGCGTGTTGCCGCGCACGGTGGACACGGGCAGGAACGTCGCGCGGCCGCCGTCGCGCCGCTTTAGCATGTTGATGGCCGCCTTGCCGTCCTCCTCGGACTGCACTATTATACTCTGCACGCTGCCGCCGAGCGCGGTCTCGATGGCGAGGGCGTACTTTTCGCCGGTTTTGATGAGGCTTCCCGCCGTGCCGTATATGTTCTTCAACGCGCCGCGCGAGGCGTCCTGCATGACGAGCCGCACGGCCTTTGAATACCCCTCGTACTCGCGCTCCATCTCGGCGAGCATGTTCGCGCGTGAGCTCACGGCCCCGAGCTCGTTTGCCGCCTTTGACGCGCGCGTCTCCGCCTCCGCGAGCTTGTTGCGGCGCGACGTGACGCGCAGCTCGTAGCCGCGCAGGGCGTTTTGCAGGCTGTCGGACGCCTCGCGGGCAGCGACAGCCTCGCCGGAGAGCCTTTCGCGCTCTGTTTTCGCGGCGATAAGCTCGTCGGAGATCGCGGAAAGCTCACCCGACGCGGACGTCTCGCCGTCTAAAAGCTCCTGCGCGCGCGTCGCGAGCGAGGATATGAGCGCGCGCGTCTCCGCGAGCGCGACGGACGCCGCGCGCTCCCGGTCTGTGACGGCGATGTGCTTGCGCTCCTCGCTCTCGGCGAGCTCGAGCAGCTTTTGCATCTCCCCGCTTCGCGCGTCTATCTCGCCGGAGACGCGCGCGCGCTCGACAGATATCTGCGCGACGCGCACCTCGCGCTCCTCAATCTGGCGCAGGACGGTGTCCTCACGCGTGGACTGCTGCGACAGCTCCCCGTGAATCCCCTCAATGCGCGATATGTTGTTCTCAAGACGCGCGCGGAGCGCCGCGCCCGTCGCCGCAAGCTCGCCCAGTGCGCGCTCAAGCTCCGACGCGTCGGAGCGGACGGTCTCCGCCTCCGTGTCGCACTCACGCCGCGAGGCTTCGAGCTCCTCAATGTCGGCGTATAAGCGCTCCGAGGCTTCCGAGGCCTTGGCGATTGCGGCCTCGGCGGAGAGCAGGTCGATTTCTGATTTTTTTATGTCGTCGCGCAACTGCGTGAGCTGTCTTGCCCACAGATTGACCTCGAGCGCGCGCAGCTCGTCGCGCAGCAAGAGGTAGCGCCGCGCCGTCTCCGACTGCTCGCGCAGCGGGTCGAGTGTCAGCTCAAGCTCCGATATCTTGTCGTCAATGCGCAGCAGATTCTCCTGCGTCTGGGCAAGCTTGCGCTCCGCCTCCTCGCGGCGGTGGCGGTAACGCGATATGCCGACGGCCTCCTCGAACACGTCGCGGCGGTCGCGGCTGCGCACGGAGAGGATCTCGTCGATTTTTCCCTGTCCGATGACGCTGTAGCCCTCGCGCCCGAGACCTGTATCCATGAGTATTTCGAGTATGTCGCGCAGCCGCGCCTGCTTGCGGTTGAGGTAATACTCGCTCTCGCCGGAGCGGTAGTAGCGGCGAGTCAGGACGACCTCGGTGTTCTCGACGTCGAGCGTACCGCTTTGATTGTCGAGCGTCAGCGACACCTCGGCGTAGCCCATCTGCGGGCGACGCTGCGTACCGCCGAATATCACGTCCTCCATCTTGCTGCCGCGCAGGCTTTTTGTGGACTGCTCTCCCGTGACCCACATGATGGCGTCGGCTATGTTCGATTTGCCGGAGCCGTTCGGCCCGACGATGACCGTTATGGACTTTTCAAACGAAAGGCGGGTCTTGTCCGGGAAGGACTTAAAGCCCGCGAGTTCTATTGATTTCAGCTGCAATGCGGGCGTCACCTGCCTTTTATCATATTTTGGTATAGTACCATATTCTGTGTCAAATTTCAACACTTTCTACAATTCTTAATGATTTCAACATAAATTCGCGCGTCAGAAGCTCGATATTGCGGCGTTTTTGCCCAACCGCGACGCTCATTTTCCCGCGCGGAACCGTGAGCGTGACGGCTTCGCCCGGTTTTGCGTCGCGCAGTTGTTCACGCGCGGCGTCGAGCCACACGCGGGAGTAGACGAGCTCCCCGAACGCGGGGTGGTACGCGCCCGCGACGGCGTCTCCGGCGCTCAGGCCGTCGGACGGATTGAGGCCGAGGCGTATTATCGGAATTTTAGCGGCGTCGAAGATACCGACGAGCTCCGCGCAGAGCTCGACGGCCTCGTCAACAGTGTGCTCGCGGTACTCGCCGCGCCGCCACAGCTCGCAGAGTTCCGTGTTGCGCACGACGACGGTGGGGTACACGCGCACGCCGTCCGGGCGCAGCTCCGCGAGCTTTTGCGCCGTGTATATCGACTTCTCGCGCGTGTCGCCGGGCAGGCCGGTCATCATTTGCAGTATGAGCGACGCGCCGCCCTCTTGCACGGCGCGCGCGGCGCGAATCGTGTCCTCGGGGCCGTGTCCGCGACCGGACAGCTCGAGCACGTCGGGACACATGGACTGCGCCCCGAGCTCAATCGTCCGCACGCCGCGCGAAGTTAGCCGCGCGACGGTTTCGGAATCGACGCAATCGGGGCGCGTGGAGACGCGTATCGCGTTCGGCGCGGCGGCGTCGAGGTACGCGTTTTGCAGCTTTTTGGGAATCGCTGTGAAGCTACCGCCGTAGAAGGCGAGCTCGGCGTCCGCGTCGCGCGGTATCGCGCGAACCTCGTCGGCGCTCGGCGGCGTTGACGCGCCGGATATGCCGCGCTGGTCGCAGAACACGCAGCTGTACGGGCAGCCGAGGTGCGGTATGAATACGGGGATGATTTTGCGGCGCGGAGTCATTCGTCCAAAACCGCGAGCGCGGCGCGCGCCGCAGCCTGCTCCGCCGATTTTTTGCTGTTGCCCTCGCCGAAGCCGAGGGAGCGCCCGCCGAGCGTGACCTCGACGCGGAACAATTTCAGGTGGTCGGGCCCGCTCTCGCCGTCGAGCCTGTATTTTACGGCCGCGCCGGGCTTTTTCTGCGCGCGCTCCTGAAGGGCGGTCTTGTAGTCAAAATTCGCGCGCTCCGCCTCGGCCGCGCGCGAGAGTATGAGCTTGCGTATGATTCGCGTCACCGTGCGCCGCCCGCCGTCGAGGAATACGGCGGCGAACACTGCCTCCATCGCGTCGGCGAGGAGCGACGGGCGCGCGCGTCCGCCGTTTGAGAGCTCGCCGCGCCCGAGCAGCAGATACTCCCCGAGGTCGATGCTCTTCGCCGCCTCGAAGAGGCTCTTCTCGCAGACGAGCTCCGCGCGCAGACGCGTCATGCGCCCCTCGGGCATGTCGGGGTTGTTCTTGTACAGGTATTCCGCGACGGCGAAGCCGAGTATGCTGTCGCCGAGAAACTCGAGGCGCTCATTGCACTCCACCCCGTGGCGCTCGTTCGCGTAGGAGCTGTGCGTCAGCGCGGTGCGCAGAAGGCTCTTGTCGCGGAAGGCGTATCCGATTTTTTGTTCAAGCTTTTCCATGGCCGTCCTTAATGTACATAATAAAGGCGGGATATCCCGCCTTATGGTCAGTCGTAATTACCGGAGAGGTATCTGACAACATCTCCGACGGTGATAAAGTCCATGATCGTCTCCTCGTCGGCCTCGGAGACATCGAACTCCGCGGTGATAGCCATCGTGAGATCCACGGCGTCGAGCGAGTCCGCGCCGAGGTCGTCAACGAACGAGGTGTCCATGAAGATTGTCGCCGCGCTGATGGAAAACTGCTCCGCGATTAATGCCCTAAGTCGCTCAAATACCATAAATATCACCCAAAAAAATGAATGTTAAAGTTAATGTGATAGTTGTGATAGTAATGGGTAAGCGCGAGTTTGTCAACGCTTTTTCACGAAATTTTTCAAAGCTCCGCACTGATTTTCATGCGCGCCACGTTTTCGTGCAGCTTTTCGGCCACCTTCGCCTCTGCCGCGCACTTCGCCTGGAGTATAGCGCCGGATATCGCGTTCGCCCCCGAGGAGCCGTGCGCCTTGACGACGGGCTTTGATATCCCGAGCATGATTGTGCCGCCGATTGCGTCGGCGTTGAGCTTGTTCTTCAGCTTGCGCAGACCGTTTTGCACGAGGCGCGCCGACACCTTTGTGACGGCGTTTTTATAGAACACGCCCTTGAACTCCGACATTATGAACGACGCCGCGCCCTCTATCGTCTTGAGCAGTATGTTTCCGGAAAACCCGTCGCACACCACGATGTCGCAGCCGCCCGTGAGCGTGCCGCTGCCCTCGACGTTGCCAGTGAAGTTGATTGCGCCCTCCGCCGCCGCCTTTTGCAGGAGCGTGTACGTCTCGAGCTGTAACGGCGTGCCCTTTGTACTCTCCGTGCCGTTGTTGAGCAGCGCGACGCGGGGATTCGCGATGTCGAGCGCGCTCTCGGCGTAGTAGCTGCCCATGTAGGCGAATTGCAGCAGGTATTCGGGCGTGCACTCCACGTTCGCGCCGCAGTCGATTATCACGAAGCCGCCGGAGGCGCTCGGCAGAAACGGCGCGAGCGCCGCGCGTCGAATCCCGCGCACACGCTTTACGATGAGCGTCGCGCCGGACAGCAGCGCGCCGGTGCTGCCCGCGGATACGAGCGCGTCGCCAGCGCCGTCGCGGAGCTGCTCCAGCGCGACGACCATGGAGGAGTCCTTTTTCTCGCGTATCGCGGTGAGCGGGTCGTCGTGCATCTCGATCGTCTCCGAGGCGCTGAGTATCTCGATGCCGGGCGGGAGCTCGTTCTTCCCGAGCTTTTGGAGCGAGCGCAGCACGTCCTCCGTGCGCCCGACGAGCAGAATTTCCACGCCGTGAGTTTTTGCGGCGATGAGAGCGCCCTCGACAATCGCGTCCGGGGCGTTGTCGCCGCCCATAGCGTCAACGATAATTTTCATAGGAGTTCTCCAATCAAGTTCAGTGAGCGCTCGGAAATGGCGAGGTTCTTGTTGCGCTTGCCCTTTACCCTGTATCCGAGCGGCTCAATTATGCCGAAATTCACGTTCATCGGCTGAAAATCGCCGACGCTCTCCCCCGAGACGTACAGCGCGAGCGCGCCAATCGCCGTCTCACGCGGGAAGTTGAGCGGCGGCAGACCGCCGAGAGCCCGCGCCTTTTCGATGCCCGCTAGCATACCGGACGCGGCGGACTCCACATACCCCTCGACGCCGGTTATCTGCCCCGCGAACGCGATTCGCGGCTCGGCGCGCAGGCCGTAGTACCTGTCGAGGAGCTTCGGGGAGTTGAGGTACGTGTTGCGGTGCATTTTTCCGTAGCGGACGAATTCCGCGCCGCGCAGGGCGGGAATCATCCCGAAAACGCGCTTTTGCGCTCCGAATTTCAGGTGCGTCTGGAAGCCGACGAGGTTGTAGAGCGTGCCGGCGGCGTTGTCGCGGCGGAGCTGGACGACGGCGTACGGCTCCCTGCCGGTTTTCGGGTCGTCGAGTCCGACGGGTTTGAGCGGGCCGAAGCGCATCGCGTCCTCGCCGCGCCGCGCCATGACCTCGATGGGCATACAGCCCTCAAACACTCCCCCGTCGTCAAAGCCGTGAACCTCCGCCTGCTCCGCCGACGCGAGCGTTTCGCGGAAAGCGACGTACTCGTCGCGCGTCATCGGGCAGTTGATGTAGTCCGCCGTGCCCTTGCCGTAGCGCGAGGCGAGGTAGGCGCTGTCCATGTCTATGCTCTCCGCCGTGACAATCGGCGCGGCGGCGTCGTAGAAGCTGAGAAATTCGGAATTTTGCAGAAGTTTGCGGATTGCGTCCGTCATGGCGTCGGAGGTGAGCGGGCCGGTGGCGATAATCACCTCGCCGTCGGGGATTTCGGATACCTCGCGGCTTATGACAGTGATGTTGGGGTGATCGCTGACACGCTCCGTCACGAGCTGCGCGAACGCCTCGCGGTCAACAGCGAGCGCGCCGCCGGCCGGTACGCTCGTCAAATCCGCGCAGGAGATGATGAGTCCGCCGAGGCGGCGCATCTCCTCCTTTAGCAGTCCGACGGCGTTTGCGAGCTCGTCCGAGCGCAGAGAGTTTGAGCACACGAGCTCCGCGAAATTGCCCGAGACGTGCGCGGGGCTGCGCTTTGCGGGCTTCATCTCGAGGAGCTTGACCTCGATATCGCGCTGCGCGAGCTGCCACGCGGCCTCGCACCCCGCGAGACCGGCGCCGATTACGGTGACGGTCATGCTTTTTTCGTTTTGGGGGCGGGCTTGCGCTTTGCGGCGGTTTTGCGCTTGGGCGCGGGCTTTTTTGCCGCAGGTTTTTTCGTTGTGTCGTCGGCCGCGCCGTCTGTCGCGGCTTTTTTCTTGTAGCCGCCGCGCTTGTCCTCGGGCACGAACAGAGAGCATTTTTCGTTGACGCAGTAGGGCTTTTTCGCGCCGCGCCCGGATTTTTTGAACATCGTCTGCCCGCACTCCGGGCAGTTGTCCGCGACGGGGACGTCCCACGTGAGGAAGTTGCACTCCTTCATATTCTCGCACCCGTAGTAGGTGTAGCCGTTCTTTGAGGTGCGTTTGAGGATTCTGCCGCCGCACGTCGGGCACTTGCCGGGCATCTCGACGACGATGGGCTTTGTGAACGTACATTCCGGGTATCCGGGGCACGCGAGAAACCGTCCGAACCGCCCGGATTTGATGACGAGCTGCTTACCGCAGACGTCGCACACCTCGTCGGAGACCTCGTCCGGCACCTTTATACGCTCACCGTCGAGCGCCTCCTCGGCCGCCCTCAGCGAGCCGGAGAAGCCGCCGTAGAACTCACCGAGAACGTCGCGCCAGTCCTGCTCTCCGCGCTCCACGCTGTCGAGCGTCTCCTCCATGCGGGCGGTGAATTTCAGATCCACGATGTCGGAGAAGCGGTCCTTCATCAGACCGGTGACGACCTCGCCGAGCGGCGTCGGGCGCAGGAGCTTACCCTCCTTGACGACGTACTCGCGGTCGATTATCGTCGATATCGTCGGTGCGTACGTGCTCGGGCGGCCCACGCCGGACTCCTCCATCGCCTTTATAAGCGTCGCCTCGGTGTACCGCGCCGGGGGCTGCGTGAATTTCTGCTCGCGCTTTGTGCCGATAAGCGTGACCTCGGAGCCCTCCGCGAGCTCCGGCAGCGGCGCCGTGGACACCTCGTCCTCGGTGTCCGCGCCCTCGACGTACACGGCCATGAAGCCGGGGAATTTGACGGACTCATTCTTCGCGCGGAAGAGATAACCGGCGGATTCCGCGTCGATCGTCATGCTGTCGTAGACCGCCTGCGACATCTGACACGCGAGGAAGCGGCTCCAGATCAGCTTGTAGAGGCGGTATTGCTCGTTTGTGAGGTTCGGCTTGACGCTGTCGGGCGTGAGCTCCACGGAGCTCGGGCGGATCGCCTCGTGCGCGTCCTGAGCGCCCGCTTTTGTCTTGTAGCGCGTCGGTGAGCCGGGGTAATACTCCGCGCCGTAGCGGGATTTGATGAACTGCGCGGCGTCGGCGAGCGCGTCGTCGGACAGGCGCAGGGAATCGGTTCGCATGTAGGTGATGAGTCCCGTCGTACCCTCGCCGTCGATATCCACGCCCTCGTAGAGCTGCTGCGCGATGCTCATCGTGCGGCGCGGCGTCATGCCGAGCTTGCGCGAGGCCTCCTGCTGCAAGCTTGAGGTTATGAACGGAGGCGACGGGCGGCGCGGCCTGTCCTGACGCTTGACGCTTTCAATCACGAACGGATTTTTCGATATCGCGTCCACGACGCGGTTCACTTCCTCCTCGCTTGTGAGCTTCGTCTCCTTTTTGCCCTCGCCGTGGAAGCGCGCGATGAATTTCGCCGACTTGCCGTCGGGCGACAGCTCCGCGTCGAGCAGCCAGTACTCCTCGGACACGAACGCGCGTATCTCGTCCTCGCGGTCGGTGACGATGCGCACGGCGACGGACTGTACGCGCCCCGCGGAGAGGCCGCGGCGTATTTTCTTCCACAGCAGCGGCGAGAGCTGGTAGCCGACGATGCGGTCGAGTATCCGGCGCGCCTGCTGGGCGTTCACGAGGTCAACGTCAATCTCGCGCGGGTTCGCGATGGACTCCTGCACGACCTTTTTCGTTATCTCGTTGAACGTCACGCGGTACGCGTTCTCGTCGGTGAGGCCGAGAAGCTCCTTGAGGTGCCACGATATCGCCTCGCCCTCGCGGTCGGGGTCGGTCGCGAGATACACCTTGTCGGACTTCTTCGCCGCGTCGCGCAGGGCGGCAATCGTGTCCTCGCGCCCCTTTACGGGCTGGTAGTTGGGCTCAAACCCGTTCTCGATATCGACACTGAGCTTCGATTTCGGCAGGTCGCGCAGATGCCCCATCGAGGCCGTGACCTTGTAGCCCGGGCCGAGGTACTTCCCTATCGTCTTTGCCTTTGCGGGTGATTCAACTATCACAAGATTTGTCTTTGCCATGTTTACTCCTATTCGGAAATTCCGTAAAATCCGCCGCCGAGCGGTGATACTATGCCGTCTATCTCGAGCATTGTCATCGCGCCGAGCACCTCGCTCGCCGCGAGGCCGGAGAGCGCGATAACGTCGTCAATGTGCGCCTCGCCGGAGCGCAGGAGGTTCCGCAGAGCGTCGTAGACGGCTTTTTCGTTGCCGTCAAGCGACAGCGCGGCCTTTTCCGTGTCAATATAGTCGCTCGCGTCCGAGTTGTCAATCTCTTTTTCTGTCGAAGCCCCGCCGTTTTTCGCCGCCGCGGTTTCAAGGAGCTTCTTTTCGAGCTTTTTGTCGAGAGGTACGGAACGCACCTTGCCGCCCTTGATTTTCAGCGGAAACAGGTCGATATACTCGTCAACGATGTCCTCGGGAGAGGTCATGGGTATCGCGCCGTCGCGCAGCAGACGGTTCGCGCCGAGACTCGACTCGGAATCGACGTTTCCCGGCACCGCGAACACGTCGCGGCCCTGCTCCAGAGCGCGCGAGGCCGTTATGAGCGCGCCGGAGCGCAGCGGCGCCTCGACGACGGCGACGCCGACGGATATACCGGAGAGTATGCGGTTGCGCACCGGAAAATGCGCGCCGACGGCGGCAGTGCCGGGCGGATACTCCGAGATTAGCGCGCCGACGGCGACGACGTCCTCGTAGAGCTTGTCGTTTGACGGCGGGTATACGACGTCCAGACCGCAGCCGAGCAGGCCGATTACGGCTCCCCCGCCGCGCAGCGCGCCGAGCGCCGCCGCGGTGTCCACGCCCTTCGCGAGACCCGTCGCGACGAGCAGTCCGTGGCGCGCGAGCGTGTAGCCGCAGTTCTCCGCCTGTTTTAGGCCGTAAGGGGTGCACGAGCGCGTGCCGACGACGGCGACGACCGCCTCCTCGTCGAGCGCGGGCAGTCTGCCCTTGACGTAGAGCACAATCGGCGGGTCGTAGATGTTGCGCAGGCGCTCCGGGTACTCCGCGTCCTGTATCGTCACGACGCGGTGGCCGAGCTCCGCGCATTTTGCCAAGACGGCGCTCGGCGCGGATAAATCCTTGTCCGTGAGCGCCCGCAGCTCGTTCGGGCGCAGCTCCGGGACTGCTTTCAGCTCCTCCTCGCGCGCGAAGAACACGTTCTCCGCCGAGCCGAAGTGGCGCAGAAGCCGCCCGGCTGCCGCCGCGCCGACATTTTCGCGAGTCGCGAGCCACACGTAGTATTTAAGCGTTGACATAGCGGTTTTCCCCTCCCCGATACATCTCCCACATTATGACCGACGCGGCGATTGCCGCGTTGAGGCTCTCGGTGTCCGGCTCCATCGGGATTTTGACGAGACCGCGACACATCGCCAAAACCTCGGCCGACAGACCCGCGCCCTCGCTCCCGATTGCGACGGAGGCGTTTTTGAAGTCCGTTTCGCGAATGTCGAGCGCGCCGTCGCCGAGCGACGCGCCGTACAGCGGCATTTTTAATACCGACAACACGCTCGCGGTTGTTCCCCACACATTTTGGCGGAATATCGCGCCCATAGTGGCGCGGACGGTTTTGGGGTTGTACAGGTCGGCGCAGTCGCCGACGAGAATAACCGTGTCAATCCCGAACGCGGCGGCGGAGCGGATAATCGTCCCGACGTTGCCGGGATCCTGAACGCCGTCGAGGACGAGATTGCGGGCGTCGGCGTTAATCGGATGCGACGGTTTGGGTTTGCACGTGAAAATCACGTCCTGCGCGTCTTTCAGCGGCGACATATACTGTAAAAGCTCCTCGGAGACGCGCGTTACAGGCAGGTTCGGAAACTCCGACGCAATGGCGTCCGAGCTTGCAAAAACGGCGGTAATCGCGCTTTCGCACATCACCGCCTCACGCAGACAACGCAGCCCGTCACAGACGAACTCGCCGACGGCGTATCTGTATTCGCGCTTGTTCGCAAGTGACTTTACGCGTTTGACAGCCGAATTTGAACGGCTCGTTAAGATTTCCATAGGCGCTAATCCAGCGGCTTCATCGTCGGGAACAGCAGCACGTCGCGAATTGAGGAGTTGCCCGTCAGAAGCATGACGCAGCGGTCGATTCCGATGCCGATGCCGCCCGTCGGGGGCATACCGTACTCGAGCGCGGCGATAAAATCCTCATCCATCATGCCAGCCTCGTCGTCGCCCGCGTTGCGCAGGGCGACCTGATGCAGGAAGCGCTCACGCTGGTCAATGGGGTCGTTGAGCTCCGAGAACGCGTTTGACATCTCGCTGTGGCAGATGAACGCCTCAAAGCGCTCCGTCACGCGCGGGTCGTGCGCCGTCTTTTTCGCGAACGGTGAGACCTCAACCGGGTGCTCCGTGATGAATACGGGTTGAATCAGCTTCTCCTCTACGCGCTGGTCGAAGCACTCGTACAGGAGGTCGCCCCAGCTCGCACTTTTGCCGTCGGGCATTTTAACGCCGATGGACGCGGCGGCCTTTACGGCGTCCTCCGTGGAGTCGAAGGAGTAGAAATCGACGCCCGTGTGCAGCTTGACGGCCTCGGCCATCGTCATTTTCGCCCAGCCGGGCGCGAGGTTGATCGTCTCACCCTGCCACGCGATTTCGTATGCGCCGAGGTAGTCGCGCGCGAAGGACGTGATAATCTCCTCGAACATACGCATCATGTCGGTGTAGTCGGCGTAGGCCTCGTAGAACTCGATAGTCGTGAATTCGGGGTTGTGCTTTGTGTCCATGCCCTCGTTGCGGAAGAGGCGGCCGATCTCGTACACGCGCTCTATCCCGCCGACGATGAGCCGCTTGAGGTGAAGCTCCGTGGCGATGCGCATGTACAGATCGATGTCGAGCGTGTTGTGGTGCGTCACGAACGGACGCGCGTTCGCACCGCCCATAATCGTGTTGAGCACGGGCGTCTCAACCTCCATGTAGCCGCGCGCGTCGAGGTAGCGGCGGATGTGGCGGATAAACGCCGAGCGCGTCTCGAACGTGCGGCGGGTGTTCTCGTCCATTATCAGGTCGAGGTAGCGTTGGCGGTACTTTGTCTCGAGATCGGTAAGGCCGTGGTACTTCTCGGGCAGCGGGCGCAGGGATTTTGCCAGAAGCGTCACGGACTTGCAGTGGACGGATATCTCGCCCATCTTCGTCTTGAACACGAAGCCCGAGACGCCGATGATGTCGCCGATATCGCCCTTTTTGAACGCTTCAAACGCGTCGTCGCCGACGTCGTCCTTGCGGATATAGAGCTGGATTTTGCCCTTGTCGTCCGCGAGGTCGGCGAAAATAGCCTTGCCCATGCCGCGGCGCGCCATGACGCGCCCCGCGAGCGTGACGTCGGCGTTCTCCATCGTCTCAAAGCTTTCGCGGATGTCGGCGGAGTACGCCGTGCGCTCAAAGCGCTTGATTTCAAACGGGTCGGCGCCGCCCTCACGCAGCTTTGCGAGCTTGTCCCGTCTTATCTGTAAAATTTCCGATAGCTCTACGGCCTCAATTTCTTCTGCCATGTGTCCACCTATTCTATGCTTATTATCTCGAACTCGAGCTTGCCCACGGGCGCCTCGATGACGACGGTGTCCCCCGCCTTGTGGCCGAGCAGGCCTTTTCCGAACGGCGAATCGTCGGAAATGCGGTTCTGCGACGGGTCGGCCTCCTGAGAGCCGACGATCTGATAATTCTCCACGGAGCCGTCCTCCGCGTCGCGGACGGATATGTTTGAGCCGATGCCTATGGTGTCGATGTTGCCCGTGGCCTCGACAATCTCGGCGTTCTCAATGAGGTCGATGAGCTCCGCCTTGCGCGAATAGAGCTTGCCCTGCTCGGTTTTTGCCTCGTCGTATTCGCTGTTCTCCGACAGATCCCCGAAGGAGCGCGCCTCCTTGAGCTGTTCGGCAACCTCTTTTTCCCGCACCGTTTGCAGGTGTTGCAGCTCTTTTTTCAGCTCCTCAAGGCGGGCCGAGCTCATTTTATACTTTGCTTCTTTTGCCATGACGTCCTCCTGCTTTCCCCATTTTCCAGTTTGATAATTATATTTTACACCGCATGTTTTGTCAAGATTATCTTTGCCGCGCGTCGTAGACGACGCAGTTTTCCGAAAAGCGCATACCGTCCGCCGGAGCTTCGAGAATCGCGAGGTCAGCGGTGAGCACGCGCTCCGCCGTCGGGCCGTATATCACGCTCGCGCCCGTCTCGCGCTGCAGGCGGCGGATTATCGGCACGCACCTGCGCGGCGCGTCCACGAGCACGTAGCGGTTGAGGCGGCACAGCAGCTCGAGCGTAGGCTCAAAGCCGAAGCCGTCGCCGCGGTAATACGCGGTTCCGGCGGGCGCGGAGTGCAGTTCTATAAATTTGCGCGTCAAGTCCCGTTGAAACATAATCATACGCAAGCGTATGTTATTTCATCTTTTCATATGCCTTGCCGACAGCGCCGGAGATTATGCCGTAGGTGTCGTACAAATCCATGAACGCGACGCCGAGCTCCGTCGCGCCGCCCTTTGTCGCGACCTGGCGAACCGTTTTCGCGAACTCGCCGCGCTCCACGGCGTTTCTGAACGTCTGCGCGGCGATTTTATCGGCCTGCTCTGCGGAAAAGCCGAGAGTTCTGCCGGCGCGGGCGAACGCGTCGATGAGGTATGCCGCGAAGCCGAGTCCGCAGCCCGAGAACGCCGTGACCTTCTCGATGTCCTCCGACGCGACCTCGAACGCGTAGCCGAGGCCTTGCAGGAGCTTTTCGACCTCCGGCGGCGCGGCGGTGTAGCCGATTACGCCGTCGTTTGCGGCTATCGCGAGGCTCGGCATCGCGCGGACAAGGCGGCAGTCGCCGATTTGTGAGTAGATCTTCTCAAACGGTACGCCCGCCATGAAGCTCACGACGGTTTTATTTGACGCGACGGGCTGTTTGAGCTGCGGCGCAAGCTCCGAGAACACGTGACCCTTGACGACGAGGAAGATCACGTCGGCAAAGTAGAACGCCGCGTTTATGTCGTCCGTCGCGGCGACGCCGAGGGACGCGGAGACCTCGGCAACGCGCTCCGGCCGCGCGAGGACGGTGACGTCACTGAGCGGCGTGCCGGAGTTTGTCAGACCCGACAGCAGCGATTTCCCGAGGTTGCCGACGCCGATGATAGAAATTTTCATTTGAGATACCTCCGATAAACAGGTATTAAACAAACCACGGCGCAAGCCGTGGTTTGTTTCCTTATGACGTTTCGCTATACCGCCCTGGTAACTTTTCCGCTGCGCAGGCAGCGTGTGCAAACGTAGACATGACGCGGAGAGCCGTTCACAATAGCCGAGACGCGCTTGACGTTCGGTTTCCATGTACGGTTGCTGCGCCTGTGGGAGTGGCTCACACGGATACCGAAAGAAACGCCCTTGTCGCAAAATTCGCACTTAGCCATTTGCCGCACCTCCTAATCAGAGTAAAATCAATCAACAAGCCGATTTATAATAGCAGAAACTTTTGCGTTTGGCAAGAGAAAAAATCAAAATTTTGATAATTTATTTGAAAAGGCCGTAATATATGGTATAATCGTGGTCGTGAGAGGGGGCGTGCGCGTGAAAAAACGTATTCTGGCTATCGTCGTCGCGGCGCTTATCGCGGCGTCGCTGTTCGCCGTGCCGTCGAGCGCGTCGCAGATCGTGTGCTTCACGGGTGTTGAGGACACGCTTATGCCTCTGCGCGACTCCACGATGCCCGCGTATTTCGGCACGAAGCTATACGTACCCGCCACCGTGTTCGCGAACGCGGACATCTCGAGCGGGATTTCCGTCTCGGAGAGCAACCTGTACGTCTACAAGGGCAAGCGGCGGCTGAACTTTTTCATATCGCTCGAGATGGTGACGGATCAGGACGGCGTGATTTACGACAATGTGCCGGTGAAAATCATAAACGGGCTGTATTTTCTGCCGCTCGACTTCATGTGCGAGTACTTCAAGCTGACATACACGATAATCCCGAGCGACCCGGCGTCGATTTTGCGCATAAAATCCTCGGCGGCGGTTTTCAACGACAAGACGTTCGCCGGGCACTACAAGAAGCAGATGGCGGACTACTTCAGCGACTACACCGCGCCGCCGACGGTCGCGCCGCCCACGTTTACGCCGCCGGCGCCGCCGGGGCAGGATACGCCGACTCCCCCGCCGCCGACGTACGGTGACGTCACCGTGTTTTTGAGCTTTTACGCGCCGGGCGCGGGCGACGCCGCGCGTATACTGAACGTACTGTCGAGAGCTTCGGCGCGCGCGTGCTTTTTCATGACCGCGGCCGAGATTGCGCGCTATCCCGCGCTCGCGCGGCGCATCTCCGGCGAGGGGCACAGCTTGGGAATATGGCTTGAAACAGCGGATTTTGACGAGTACGCAAAGGCCTCAAGGCTCCTTTTTGAGGCCGCGAAGACGGTTTCCCCGCTCGTGGCGTCGCCGCCGGAGATTTCCGAGGAGGTCGCGGTGCTCGCCGAGGAGCGCGGGCTCGTGTATCGCGCGTGCACGATATACGCCGGAGACGATTACACGGAGGCGGCCGTGAACGGACAGCTGCCGACGCTGCCGCGCGGCGTCGCGGACGTGAGGTTTTCGTGCTCTGAGAATACGGCGAGGATTCTGCCGGGCGTGCTGGATTACCTGCGCGAGCGCGAGTACGCGCTCAGTCTCGTGACGGAGACGACATCTGCGATTTGAGGTGCTTTTATGGTTAAAATACGCGCCGTGGTGCTCGCGGCGGGGCGCGGCACGCGTCTCGGGGGCGACACCGCGAAGGTTTTACGCGAGGCAAACGGGAAAACGCTGCTGTC
>JAISKU010000077.1 GCA_031261245.1 Oscillospiraceae bacterium
AAGCACCCGAACGAGTGCGCGAACGGGATTTTGCCCGCGGCGGAGAGCCCGGCGGCGATGCCGACCATGTTCGACTCCGCGATGCCGCACTGGATAGCGCGGTCGGGGTACGCCTTGAAGAACGGCTTCATGCCGAACGCGGAGACGAGGTCGGCGTCGAGCGCGACGACGTTTTCGTTCCCGGCGGCGGCCTTGAGCAGCGCGTTGCAATACGCGTCGCGCATGGCGACGGGGGATTTGGTGATTTCAGGAAGAAGGTTAATCATACATTTTCTCCATTGTGTAGGGGCGGCCATTGGCCGTCCGTATTTATTACCGGCGGACGCGCAATGCGCGCCCCTACGAAATTGTTGCCCTGATTGCGGCTATTGCGGCGGCGACGTCCTCTTTTGAACACGTCATGCTGTGGTTGTTCTCCACGCCCTCGGCGAACGTGCAGCCGTAGCCCTTTATCGTGTCGAGGATTATCGCGGAGGGGCGGGCGGCTTCGCGCTTCGCGTTTTCGACGGCGGCGCGGATAGCCGCGACGTCGTGGCCGTTCACGTCCTGCGTGTACCAGCCGAACGCGCGGAATTTTTCGCCCATGTCGCCCGTGTCGAGTACGGCGGAGACGTAGCCGTCGAGCTGCTGCTTGTTGCGGTCAACGAACGCGGTGAGGTTCGCGAGTTTGTTGTGGGCGGCGAACATCGCGCCCTCCCAGACCTGTCCCTCGTCGCACTCGCCGTCGCCGAGAATGAGATATGTGCGGCTGTCCGAGCCGTTCAGGCGCGCGCCGTACGCGAGGCCGATGGCGGCGGACATGCCCTGCCCGAGGCTGCCGCACGTCATGTCCACGCCCGGGGTTTTTGTGCGGTCAACGTGGCTCGGTAAATGTGTGCCGCCCTGATTGAGCGTCGCGAGCTCCTCACGCGGGAAGAAGCCGCGCAGCGCGAGCGTCGCGTAGAGCGCGGGGCCGGCGTGGCCCTTGCTGAGTACGAGGCGGTCGCGCGCGTCCCAGTCGGGATTGCGCGGGTCGTGGCGGAGTTCGGAGCCGTAGAGCACGGCGAGCGTCTCCACGACGCTCATCGCGCCGCCGACGTGGCCGGAACCGAACGCGCCGAGACATTCGAGCGCCGCGATGCGGATCTCGGCGGCGAGGTTTGACAATTCTTTATCCATGATTCTCCTTTTTGCGGGTCGTCGAGGATACCCCTCGGGGCACAGGCGCCGACCCCTACGATGTGCGGGTCGTCGAGGACGCCGACCCCTACTAATGCGCAAAATTTGTTCTTCTGTAGTATTCGGCGATTTTCAGCTCGCGCAGGAGCTCCGCCGAGGGGGGCGTGAGAGTTTGGGAGAGCGCGCCGTCCTCCAGAAAGTAGCCCGTGGGGATATTTATGACGGGCGAGCGGGAGCAGAACGCGTTTGCGGCCTTTGCGTACTCGTCGCCGCCCCACGAGCACAGGGAGAAGAGCTTGTTCATCAGAAATCCGGGGGAGAGATATCCGCCGTCGCCCGTGAAGTCGCCCGAGACGGCCTTTTTCGCCGCGTCGTTCGCCCAGATGATGTACGGCGTGGTGTACATGTTGTAGAAGCCGGTCGCGCCGCTCGGGTCCATATCGACGCCGAGCTCGAGATAAACGCTCTCCGCGTTGCCGAGCCACGGCTTGTGGTCGCCGTAGAAGAGGAGGACGACGGGTTCCGGGTCGTCGCGCAGGGAGTTTACGAAATCGTATATGCGCTCCGTCGTGTCGTATATGCCCGTGAGGTAGTTGTTGAGGATATTGAACGATTCCTCCGTGAGGTCGCCGCGCGCGAGGAGGTCGGGGCCGACGGCGAACTCCGTGTAGTACGCGCCGTGGTTCTGGAACGTGAGAGAGTGGTTGAAGTACGGGACGGACTCGTCGCGATTATCGTACATGTCGCGCAGGGTTTTGAAGAAAAATCTGTCCGTGCGGTCGGTGCTCTCAAAATCCTCGAGAAACAGGTAGTCGTCAAAGCCGATGTAGCCGTGAATCTTGTCGCGGTCGTAATACCAGCCGTCGCCGGAGTGGAAGCCCTCCACTGCGTAGCCCTGATCCTTGAGATAGTAGAGGTAGGATTCCGTGTCGCGGCGCATGTTCCGCAGCTCCGTATAGCCGGTGAGGAAGAGGCGCTCCGTATCTATCGTGCCGCCGGCGAAGATGTTGTCCACGAGGTTTCCGCTTACGGACTCGGATTGCAGCGCGTGCCACTTGTCGTACACGTCCGTCGTGAGGGTGATTCCGGGGAATTCGGACAGGTCGCAGTACGCCTCGAGCATGACGCTTATGACGTTCACCTTTTTGTCGTCGGGGATATCGTCGTAGGCGTAGGAGTCGAGGATTTTCGCGGCGGCGGACTTCGAGTAGCCCTCCGGCGGGCGCGGAAACGCGTTTTTGACGCTGTGCAGGAACGGATAGACGAAGCCGCGCGTTATGAAATCCTCATTATACGTCGCCCAGCCGAGGCTGTACCCGCCGTTGACGCGCTCATACGCGGCGTCGCTCATGTACACGGTGACGGTGAGGGTGAACAGGAGCGCGGCGGAGAGCACGGAGCCGAGCGCGCGGATAAGGCGGCGGCGGAGGGTGTGGCGGCACAGCAGCGCGCTCCAGACAGTGCCGCCGGCGAGGAAGAGCGCGCCGGCGAGAAGCTTCCAGTTGAATTGCAGCGAGTAGCTTTTGAGGATAATCCCCGCCTCGCCGATTATCGCCAGATCCTCCGCCATGAGCGGGTCGCCGCGAATCTGGATTTTGAAGAAGTCCACGCCCGCCCCGACGAGCACGAGAAACGCGGGGATCAGGAACGCGATCCACGCGCGACCGGAGATGAACCAGACCGCGAAGATGAGGAGCACGGGCGGGAGGAGGTTCAGAAGAATGAGCAGCGGGGAGGAGAAATACGTCCAGAACATCGGCAGGCCGTATATCGACGTGGCGAGAAGCAGCGAAAACAGACCCGTGGCGACGCCGAGCGCCGCGAGCGAGACGTATGTGAAGAGCGGAGCGCGGCGAAGCCTTGCCCCGCGGGAAAGAGGCGTGTCAAGCGTCTCCATGCGCTAAAAGGCGAGCCTTTCGGCGATGTAGGCGTTCAGTTCCGACACGGGGATTCGCACCTGCGCCATGCTGTCGCGCTCCCGCACGGTGACGCAGTTGTCGGTTTCGCTCTCAAAGTCGTAGGTGACGCAGAACGGCGTGCCGACCTCGTCGGCGCGGCGGTAGCGCTTGCCGATGGAACCCGCGTCGTCGAAATCGACGGCGAAGTCCTTTTGCAGGGCGTGGTATATCTCCGTCGCGCCGTCGGAGAGCTTCTTGGAGAGCGGCAGGACGGCGGCCTTGAACGGCGCGAGGGCGGGGTGCAGCCGCAGGACGACGCGAGTGTCGTTCTTCTCCGCGTCCACGACCTCCTCGTCATACGCGTCGATGAGCGCGGTGAGCAGGATGCGGTCAACGCCGACGGCGGGCTCCACGCAGTAGGGGATGAAATGCTCATTCGTCTCCTGGTCGAAGTAGGACAGGTCCTGACCGGAGGCCTCGGAGTGCACCGTGAGGTCGAAGTTCGTGCGCGAGGCGATGCCCCACAGCTCTCCCCAGCCGAACGGGAAGAGGTACTCGATATCCGTTGTGGCGTTCGAGTAGTGCGAGAGCTTTTCCTTTTCGTGGTCGCGCATACGCAGGTTCTCCTCGCGGATTCCGAGGGAGAGGAGCCAGTTTTTGCAGAACGCGCGCCAGTAGTCGAACCACTCCAACTCCGTGCCGGGGCGGCAGAAGAATTCGAGCTCCATCTGCTCAAACTCGCGCGTGCGGAAGATGAAGTTGCCGGGCGTTATCTCGTTGCGGAAGCTGCGGCCCGTCTGGCCGATGCCGAACGGGAGCTTGCGCCGCGTCGTGCGCTGGACGTTTTTGAAGTTGACGAACATGCCCTGCGCCGTCTCGGGGCGCAGATAGAGCTCCGTGGACGAGTCCTCCGTGACGCCCTGATGGGTTTTGAACATCATGTTGAACTTGCGGATTTCCGTAAAATCGCTCTCCCCGCAGTCGGGACAGGGGACGCGGTGCTCGCGTATATACTCCGAGAGCACGTCGCCGGGGAGGCCGTCGGCGACCATGTCGACGTCGTGCTCCTTGTTATACGCCTCGACGAGGTGGTCGGCGCGGTGGCGGGTTTTGCAGTGCTTGCAGTCGATTAAGGGGTCGTTGAAGTTCTGCACGTGGCCGGAGGTGACCCACACCTGCGGATTCATCATGAGCGCGGTGTCGATGCCGACGTTGTAGGGCGACTCCTGAATGAATTTTTTCCACCACGCGCGCTTGACGTTGTTTTTCAGCTCCACGCCGAGCGGCCCGTAGTCCCACGAGTTGGCGAGGCCGCCGTAAATCTCGCTTCCGGGGTA
>JAISKU010000088.1 GCA_031261245.1 Oscillospiraceae bacterium
TCCTCGATGTCGGGGATATTCTCGAGCGCCGCGGCCGCCGTCACGAGCTTGAACACCGAGCCGGGCGTGAACGCCGAGGAGAGCGCGCGGTTGAGGTACACGCCGTCGTATTTCGGGGAATCGGGATCTACCTCGGACGGGTTGTTCGGGTCAAACGCGGGCGAGGAGACGCTGCAAAGCAGCTCTCCCGTCGCGCAGTCGATAACGACGACCGCGCCGTGCCGCCCGTCGAGCGCGCTGTACGCCGCGAGGTTCAGCTCCGAGTCGATAGACAGCCGCACCGTACCGCCGCTCCCGGAGAGCGAGTACGTGCCGAACACGGGATTGTAGCCGACGAGCGCGGGAATCTGCGTTTTCAGCGCGCCAGTGCCTATATTCCCCGCCACGTCGCCCACGGCGTGCAGCGTCGCTTTTCGCAGCGTCTTGTCCTCCGCGAAAATGCGCACACCGTCGCGCGCCTCCGCGAGCACGACGCCGTTTCTGTCCGTCACGGCGCCGAGCGCGAGCGCGCCGGAGCTGTATACAGCCGCGTTGACCTTCGACGACGCCCACGCGCCGCCTGACACGGCGAATTTCACGAGGTACAGCCCGAGACCGGCGGCGAGCGCGGCGGCGATTACGAGCACGGAGACTGCGCGGTGCTTCACACGCCTCATCTCGCCCTCCGTTCCGCTTTGACCACAAAGCTCGCGCCCTTTCGCGTGTCGGACGCCTTGATGAACGCCAGCAGCCCCCAGCACGCCATGAGACTCGACCCGCCCTTTGAGACGAACGGCAGCGTCACGCCCGTGAACGGCAGAATATCGACGGAGCCGAGGATGTTCAGCGCCGATTGAATCAGAAATATCGCGCCCGCGGCGCACGCCGCGATGACGTAAAAGGAGCTTCGCGCGCGCTCCGACGAGCGCACGGGGAACACGGAGATCACCACAATCGCCGCGACGACCGCGAGCGCCGCGATTAGTCCGAGCTCCTCGCAGACCATGCCGAAAACGAGGTCAGTGTCGGCGGCGAATACGCGGTGCAGCCACCCCGCGCCCGCGCCGACGCCGAAAAGTCCGCCGGACGCGGCGGCCGCCATCGCGCGCGTCTGCTGATAGCCGCTGCCGCTCACGTTCTCCCACGCGTGCAGCCAGTTTGAGAACCGCGCCGCGACGTGGTCTTTTACGAGCACCGCCAGAAATCCGCCGAACGCCGCGCCCGCGACGGAGAGGAACACGGTTGCGAAATCGCCGGAGCGCAGAAACGCGATCACGAGGTACGCCGTGAAGAACACGAGCGCCGTGCCGAAATCGCTCATCAGCGCGAGCGCGCCGACGCACGCCCCGGCGAAGCCGATGAACATTATGAGGTTGCGGCGGGCGAACAGGCGGTCAAGCGTCGCCGCGCCCGCGAATATGAGCGCGATTTTCACAAATTCCGACGGCTGGAACGAAAATCCGCCGACCTGAAGCCAGTTTTTCGCGCCGAAAACCGTCCCGCCGAGCGCGATATTTACGGCGAGCAGAGCCAGCCCCGCGCCCGCAATCGGCCAGCGGAGCTTTTTCGCGCGCCCGAGGTCGCGCAGAAACCACCCGAGCGAGAAGTACAGCGCGAGCCCCGCCGCGAGCAGAAGCATCTGCCGTATCGCCTGCGACGGCGCGGAGGAGCACGTCACCGCCAGCCCGACGGAGCACAGCAGAAACGCGAGCGTCTCAAGCTCAAACCCGCGCCGCCGCATCACTCGCGTGAGCGCGTACGCGCCCCACGTCAGCGCGATGAGCAGCGCGAACGATATCGGCGCCGCGACAGACAGCGTCTCCCACCGGGAGCAGCACGCCGCGACGCCGAGCAGAAGCTGAAATTCGGTCAGCAGCGCGAGCGTGAAGCCGGAGCGTATCGGGCGGCGCAGCGGCGCAACCTCCTCGATCTCCTCGTAGTCGGTGAGCTCGTAGTCCACGCCATCAGCAAGGTATTGGGCCTCCTCGCCCGCGGGGAAAAACACGGCCGTGATACCGCCGAAGCCGATGATAGAGCCGCCGTGGACGGGGTACCCGTCCGGCGGTACCTCGCGCCCGTCCACCGTGACGCCGCCCGTGGATTTGAGGTCGTGCACGCGCCAGAGCCCGCGCGCGTCGCGAATCAGCGCGGCGTGCGTGCGGGAGAGCGTCGGGTATTTCAGCGCGACGTCGGAGGACACGGAACGCCCGATGACGTTCTCCCAATGCGTCAGCGGCAGCCGCAGGCCGCCGGAAAAGGACAGAGTGCCCCACAGCTCCGGCTCCGCGCGCTCGCGCAACAGGGAAGCCGCCGCCCGCGCGACGATAGTCACGGCGAGCAGCGGCAGTACAAAGCGCGAGAGAAATACGATTATCTCAAAAATATCGAAATCAAACAAGGGAATTATTCCTCGGCGGCGAGCGCCTTCGCGTCGTCGATTATCTTCTGCTGAACCGTCGCCGGAGCCTCCTCATAGCGCACGAATTCGAGCGTGAAGCTGCCGCGCCCCTGCGTAATCGAGCGCAGGTCGATCGCGTAGCTCGACATCTCGCCCATGGGCACCTCGGCCTCGACAATCTGGTTGCCGTCCGTGTCGGCGGACATGCCCATCGGGCTGCCGCGACGCTTCGACAAATCGCTCATGATATCGCCCATGTACGTGTCGGGTATCGTCACCTTGAGGTAGCCGATAGGCTCCAGCAGCACGGGAGACGCCTGCGGAATCCCGTCCTTGTAGGCGAGCTGCGCCGCCGTTTTGAACGCCATCTCGGAGCTGTCAACGGGGTGGTACGAGCCGTCAAACAGCGTCGCCTTCAGGAACACGAGCGGATAGCCCGCGAGCACGCCCTTGGAAATGCTGTCGCGCAGACCCTTTTCGACCGCCGGGAAGAAGTTGCGCGGTACGGAGCCTCCGAACACCTCCTCCGCGAACGTCAGGTCCTCCGTCTCGCCGGGCTCAAAGCGGATTTTGACGTCGCCGAACTGCCCGTGGCCGCCCGACTGCTTCTTGTGCCGCCCCTGAACCTCGACCTTTTTGCGGATTTTCTCGCGATACGCCACGCGCGCGGGGGACAGCTGAACCTCCACGCCGAATTTGTCCTTCAGCCTCGCGCAGAGCACGTCGAGCTGAATGTCGCCCTGCCCGGAGATCACCATCTGGTGCGTCTCCGCGTTGTTCACGACGGTAAACGTCAAATCCTCGTCGGACAGGCGCGTGAGTCCGGCGGCGATCTTGTCCTCCTGCCCCTTTGTTTTCGGGGCGATCGCCATCGAATAGCAAGGCGCGGGGAACTCGATGCCCTTCGCCGTGACTATCTTTTTCGCGTCGCAGAGCGTGTCGCCTGTCTTTGTGTCCGTGAGCTTTGAGACGGCGCCGAGGTCGCCCGCGATGAGCTCCTTGACCTCGATGCTCTTCTTGCCCTGCATCTTATAGATGTGACCCATCTTCTCAAGCGTCCCCGTGCGCGAGTTCGTGAGCGACACGTCGGGCGTCACCTTGCCGGAGAGAACCTTGAAAAGGCTGAATTTACCGTACTGGTCGGAGAGCGTCTTGTACACAATCGCGCTCGCCGCGCCGGAGACGTCGCACGCGATCACGCCGCCGTCCTCCGTCGTCTCCGCCGCGCCCTCGGCCGGGGAGGGGAAAAGGTTCACCACCGCGTCGAGCAGCAGCAGCGTGCCGAGACCCTGCGTCGCGCTTCCGCAGAACACGGGGAAGAGCGTCAGATCCTTCACGCCGGCCTTCAGGCCGCGGATTTTCTCCTCAAGCGTGAACTCCTCACCGGAGAAATACTTGTCCATGAGCTCCTCGTCCGTCTCCGCGACGGACTCGTTCACCGCGAGGTACAGCGCCTCGAGGTCGCCTTTCATGGATTCGGGAATGTCCATATCGACGCGCTTGCCGTTCTGCATGGTGAACGCCTGCCGCTTGATGAGGTCGATAAGTCCCTCAACCTTGCCGTTCGCGCCGATAATCGGATAGATCATCGGGCACACTGACGAGCCGTAGCGCTCGCGCAGCGCGGAGAACAGCGCGTCGTAGTCGCCGTTTTCCTCGTCCACCTTTGAGATGTAAAACGCGCGCGGGAGCTTTCTGTCCGCGAGGTACTTCCACGACTTTTCAAGGCCGACGGTCAGGCCGTCCTTCGCGCCCGCCACGATGAACCCCGCGTCGGCGGCGCGCAACGCCTGCTTGACCTCGCCGGCAAAATCAAAATAGCCGGGCGCGTCGAGGATATTCACGCGATGCTCGCGGTACTCCACCGACGTCGTGGCCAGGGAAATTGAAATCTGCCGCTTGATTTCCTCCGTGTCGGAGTCGCCGACCGTGTTCCCGTCGGCTATTCTTCCGAGGCGGTCAACGCTCCCCGTGAGGAAGAGAATACTCTCGGAAAGGCTTGTTTTGCCGCTCGAGCCGTGCCCAAGGAGGGCGATATTGCGGATACTTTCAGTGCCGATTGCCATATATACACCCCTTATTACGTTATCATTGGGCTGATTATACACGCGGAGGCGGAAAAAGACAAGGGTTTTGTGGACTTGTTATAAAGTTTTTTATATTTGCCGCGCAAAAAAAGGGCGCGCCGTCCGGCGCGCCCTCGTCATATCTACCGCTTTTTCGGAATAATCAGCATTTCGGCGTCCGCGACGGCGTCCTCGTCCTCGAGGCCGTTTGCCTGCAAAATCAGCTCGCGCGTCGAGTGATAGCGCTTGGCGAGGTTCCAGAGCGTGTCGCCCGCAGCGGCGCGCGAGATAACGAGCGACGGCAGGTTTGATAAGTCGAGCGGGTTCTCCTCGTCGTAGGACACGGCGGATATCGGCGAGTATTCGCCGCGCTCCGTCTCGTCGGCGCGGATATCGACGGGTATGCGCAGCTCAATCCCGTTCTCGTTCGCGACGCCGTAGATGTCCTGCGTCAACTCCGCGCGCGTCGCGTAGCGATTGGACGCGTTTGCGTCCGGTATGCTCGCGTCGAGGTCGAAGCTCCCGGACGTCGCGCGCACGGAGCCGTCGCCCGCCGCGTACAGCGCGTTCACGGTGACGGGGCAACGCAGCGCGAGCTCGCCGTTCTCCACCGCGTGCTCCGGCGTCCCCGGGCGCGCCGAGACGCTTATGACGCGTGAGATGTCCGGCGCGTCGAGCGTCCCGCGCAGCACGCCGCTGACGGCGCGCTCGCCGAGGCTGTTCTCGACGACAAGCGGCAGTCGGCTCGTCTCCAGTCCGTATTTTGAGCAGTACGCGTCGCCTATGTAGACGAGCCGCCGCTTTGACCGCGCCACGCACTGCGCCGCGAGGTGCAGCTCCGCCGTGACGCGCCGCGCGTCGCCCCCGGGCGAGGCGTCCGCCTCGATGTACGCGCCTGTAAGCAGCGGGATGATCTCAAACTCGCTGTCCGCGCCCGCGTTTTCGAGCTCGAGTATCTGCGAGAACTCCGTCTCAAACGCGCAGGACGCCGCCTCGCCGTCGCCCGAGGCGTACAGCAGCGCGACGCGCGCCGTGCCCCTGAAAATCAGCTTGCTGCCGACGACCTTCGTGTCCTCGGGGATGAGCGCCACGTTCGATTTGAGTATCTCGCCGACGGGGGGATTCGATGCGGGAACCTGATACTCGTCGCTGACGACGAACGCCTTTTCGCGCACGTCGGTGGCGAGCGACAGCTCCGCCTCGCCCGGCAGCAGCTCGATATCCGCGTTTGCGTTCGGCTCGAGCCCGACTGGCACGTCGAGCTCCGCGTCGTTGTAGCAGCGCAGCTCCGCCGTCACGGCCGCTCGCACGGCGATTTTGCGCGGGTTGAGCACCGACGCGTCCGCGCCGCGCAGATTAACGCGCGCCGTGACGCGGCTCGCCGCCGTGACGCGCGGATCCTCGGCAGAGATCGAATAGGGCAGCTCGAGATTGACGCGGCGCAGCCCCGCGTCGCCGTCGGGGACGTAGACGACCGTCACGGCGGCTGTGCCGCTGACCGTCACGCGCCCGGCGGACGTGTCCTTGGAGCGCACAAAGACCTCCGCGTCCGCGCCGATAAGCCGCAAAATGTCCGGAAGCGCGTCCGGGACGATTATTTCCATGGCTTCCTCGGCCGTGCGTGTATCCGAAAGCACGTTTTCGGCGTAGTTGAGCTTTTCGCGGGTGAGAGATAATTCCATAAATCGTCCACTCCTTGTTGTATTCTGGTTGAAGCATATGAGGGCGGGCGCGGAAATATGACAAGCTTGTGTTATTGCGGATACCGCACCGCAGTACGGCAGGGCCGTCAACGATTCGCCCGTGCGGTTTTGGACGCGAGCGATTGCGTATCAGCGTAAGATTTGCGTCCTCACAAACTAAAAAGTGTTTGAGGAGCGGGGTTTCTCAAGGGGCGGCAGCCCCTGAGCCGACTTTTGGTTACTTTTCGGCGGCTCGAAAAGTAACGCCGCCGGCAGGCAGGACAAAACAATTGTGAGATTCGCAAGGAACGGGTGGATGGGACGGCGGGGGGAAGGATGCCCCCCCTGTCGGAAAGATACCCCCTCTGTCGCCTACGGCGACATCTCCCCCGCCGAGCGGGGGCGATTTGGGGTTCCTGTCATTCCGAGGAGCGAAGCGACGAGGAATCCCGTGCGGGGACGCGTGACGATGAACGCGGGGAACGGGACGCCGAGGACGTCGTCCCCTACGAGGACGGGGGGAACGGTGGAAACAACGGGGGTGAGAACGGCGGGCGATTGATAATCGCCCCTACGACCGTACCAACAAGAATCATTGAACCGCATGTAGGGGCGGACTGGGGACGGGGGCGGACGCGCAATGCGCGCCCCTACGGACGCGTGCGGCGGCGGAACAGCTCGCTTACGCCGACGGCGATGACGAACCAGCCGAACACGCGGCGCAGCGCGTCCGTCTCCATGCGCAGGGCGAGCAGCGACGTCGCGACAGCCGCCGGGACGCCCGCGAGCACCGACGGCACGACGGCGCGCCACTCGACAAGCTTATTTTTTATGTGCGACACGAGCGCCGCCGCCGAGGTCGGCAGAAAATACAGCAGGTTTATCCCCTGCGCCGACTGCTGCGGCGCTTTCGCGATAGCCGACATGTAGATGACTAAAAGCGTCCCCCCGCCGATCCCCCACGAGGAGATGACGCCCGTCGCGGCTCCCGCGAGCATTGCGAGCGCGAATTTCATCCTGCCGTCACGCTTCTGTACCCGCCGTAAATCAACAGCAGCGCGAAAGCGCGGCGCAGCACCGAAGTCGGGATTTTCTTAAAGAGCTTCCCGCCGAGAAAGCCGCCGGCGACGCCGCCGAGGAGGTACGGCAGCGCGTCGCGCAGCTGCACGCCGCCGCGCAGCAGGTACACGACCGCCGACACGGCGCAGATCGGCAGGATGACCGCGACAGAGCTCGCGAACGCCTTTTGCTCGTCGAGCTTCGCCCAGCGCGCGTACAGCGGCACGACGAACATGCCGCCGCCCGCTCCGAAGAGGCCGTTCGCGGCTCCCGCGAGTATACCCGTAATAATGTACTTTATCTTTGGTATTTTTACTTCCATAACCGTATATATCCCCTGTCATTTAGGTGTTTTATCATGATTAAACCGATAGGAAACAGTACCATTCCGGACACTCCGGCGGCGCAGAACCCGACGTACATCGCGATCAGCGCCGCTAGCGGCGGCAGTCCGAGCTGTCCGCCCACGAGTTTCGGCTCCAAAACGCTCCGCACGAGCAGTATCACCGCAAACGACGCGAACAGTAGTATCGCCCTCGGCGCGCGCCCTTTTATCAGCTCAAGCGCGCCCCACGGCACGAGCACTGTTCCCACGCCGAGCACGGGGAGCATGTCGATGAGCGCGACGAGAAGCGCGAGCAGCACCGCGAAATCTATCCGCAATATGCCGAACACGACGGCGAGCTCGCCGAACGTAATGCCCGAGAGCATCGCCTGCGCGCGCAGCCATTTTCCAAACGTGCGGCGCGCCTCCCGCTTGAAATCGCGCAGCGCCGCGTGGCGCCGCTCTGGAATCTGGCGCAGGAGGAAGTCGCGGAAGTCCTCGTAGCCGCTCGAGATGAAAAACGTGCCGACGGCGCACGCGAATACGAACAGCAGGATTTTCGGGCTCCCCGACACGACGGACGCGAGGCGCGATATCAGCTCCGTGCTTACGGACGTGAGCGAGCCGAACGCGGCGTTTATATACCCGGCGAATTCCGGCGGCGCGCTCGCGATGAGCTCGCGCAGACTCAGCAGCAGCGCGGGCAGCTGCCGCGCGAGCGCGGTGAGCTCGGCGACGATGCGTCCGACGGCGACGGTTACGAGCGCGATTGCCCCCGCGAACACGAGCGCCGCGCAAAGCGCCGACGCTGCGGCGCGGCCGAGCCGCAGCTTTGAGGTCAGAAACCGCACGAGCGGCTCCGTCGCGCGCGAGATGAAAAACGCGGCGATGAACGGCAGCAGCCACGCGAGGGCGAATTTCACAAACAGCCACGCCGCAAGGGCTCCGACCGCGAGATACGCGAGCGCTATACCGCGTCGAAGGTGCCTGTTTTCCGGCAAATCGCGGCCGCCTCCCCCAATTTCGCGCGAAAAAGCAAAAATTCTTGTTGCGCGAGAATGCGTTATATGGTAGTATACTAATTCATAAACGCGGATATTCGCGTATGGAAGAGGTTTTTTATTATGTACGGTATCGCGATACTCGGCTTCGGCGTCGTCGGCTCCGGCGTGGCGGAGGTCTTGGACAAAAATTCCGACAGGATAGCGCGGGGCGCTTCGCGCGGGCTTGAGCTCAAATACATCGTGGATGTGCGGGATTTTCCCGACAGTCCGTACAGAAATCTGCTGATAAAGGACTTCTCCGTCGTTGAGAACGACCCCGACGTGCACGTCGTCGTCGAGACTATCGGCGGCGTGGGCGTGGCGCAGGACTTCACGCGGCGCGCGCTGAAGGCCGGGAAATCCGTCGTGTCGTCGAACAAGGAGCTTGTCGCGCAGCACGGCTGCGAGCTGCTCGCCCTCGCGAAGGAAAACGGCGTGAACTACCTGTTTGAGGCGTCCGTCGGCGGCGGGATTCCGATTTTGCGGCCCATCACGCAATGCCTCGCCGCGAATAAGATAAACGAGATTTACGGCATACTCAACGGCACCACGAACTACATCCTCACCTCGATGATAAAGGACGGGGCGAGCTTTGACGACGCGCTGCGCCAGGCGCAGGCTAACGGCTACGCCGAGGCGGACCCCACCTCCGACATCGACGGGATCGACGCGTGCCGCAAGATATGCATACTCGCCGACCTCAGCTTCGGGCGGCACATGAACCCCGAGTGGGTGAAAACCGTCGGGATACGCGCCGTCACGGCCGACGACGTGGCCTACGCCGCGCAGAGCGGCTACAAGATCAAGCTTTTAGGGCGCGCGGTGTCCAACGACGATGATACGGTGTCGGCGTACGTCGCGCCGCACCTCGTCCCCACGGAGAATCTTCTGGCGGGCGTCGAGGGCGTCATGAACGGAATCGTCGTGCGCGGCAACGCAATAGGCGACGTGATGTTCTACGGCGCGGGCGCGGGGAAGCTGCCGACGGCCTCGGCCGTCGTCGCGGATATCATCGACGCCGCAAAGCATGAGCACTCGCGCAAGCTGATCTCATGGGACGAGGGCGCGCCGGACATGATGCGCGACTCCGCTCTGCTCGAGTCGCGGTGGTACGTGCGAACCGAAAAGACGCAGTATATCACCGAAAAACCGCAGTCGAAGGCGGTGATTGACGCCGCGTTCGCGGGTCTTGAGGTCTTGTCGCTGTTTCGGGTTCTGGATTGATATTGTAGGGGCGGCGCCTGTACCCCGAGGGGTATCCTCGACGCCCAGCCGTTTAGGGGGAAATCATGCTCATTGTAAAAAAATTCGGCGGCAGCTCCGTCGCCGACGCCGAGAGGATACGGCGCGTCGCCGGGATAATCGCCGACGCGTATTCAGAGGGGCACGACCTCATCGTCGTGCTGTCCGCGCAGGGCGACACGACGGACGACCTCATCGAAAAGGCCGCGGAGCTAAACGCCTCGCCCTCGCGGCGCGAGATGGACGTGCTGCTGTCCACGGGAGAGCAGGCCTCCGTCGCGCTGATGTCGATGGCGCTTGAGAAGATCGGGCTGCCCGTCGTCTCGCTGACGGGGCGGCAGGCCGGAATACACACGAATTCGGACTACGGCGCGGCGCGGATTGAGCGCGTGGACGCAGAGCGCATACGCAGTGAGCTCGACCGCCGCCGCATCGTGCTCGTCGCGGGCTTTCAGGGCATAAACCGCTTCGACGACATCACGACGCTCGGGCGCGGCGGCTCTGACACGACGGCCGTGGCGCTCGCGGCGGCGCTGCACGCGGACATCTGCCAGATATACACCGACGTGGAGGGCGTATACACCGCCGACCCGCGCAAGATTGAGGGCGCGCGGAAGCTCGAGGAGATTACGTACGACGAGATGCTTGAGCTCGCGAGCCTCGGCGCGCAGGTGCTGCACAACCGCAGCGTACAGATGGCGAAGCGGTACGGCGTTGAGCTCGAGGTGTGCTCAAGCTTCGTGAGAAAGCCGGGAACTATAGTCAAAGAGGTGACGAAAATGGAGAAAATCAAGATCAGCGGCGTCGCAAAGGACACGAACACCGCGCGCATCGCGGTAATGGGGCTCAGGGATGAGCCGGGGATAGCGTTCCGCGTGTTCCGCGTGCTGTCCAACTCCAAGATTATCGTGGACATCATTTTGCAGTCTATCGGACGCGGCGGGACGAAGGATATCAGCTTCACCGTGGCGCGCTCCGACGCCGACGCGGCCGTCAAGGTGCTGGCGGCGCAGCAGTCCTCGCTCGGATTTTCGGAGCTTGACGTGTCCGAAACGGTCGCGAAGGTGTCGATCGTCGGCGCGGGCATGATGAGCGCGTCCGGCGTCGCCACGACGATGTTTGAGGCGCTGTATGACGCGAAGGTGAACATCAACATGATCTCCACGAGCGAGATCAAGATCTCCGTGCTCGTGGACGAGGCCGACGCCGACCGCGCCGTCGCCGCGATACACCGCAAGTTTTTTGACGATTAAAGCGGGCATAACAAGACCGTCCCGCATCGGCGCTGTCCGATGCGGGACGGTTTTAAGTCTATCTATCTCAGAACTTGCTGTCCCTGGTGAGCAGGTTGTACACCGTCTGCGCGGCCTCGGCGCGGGTCGCCGTGCCGAGCGGGTCGATTTTACCGCCCGTGCCGTTGGCAAGACCAAGCCTCGCGAGCTCCTGTATCTCATTCCCCGCCCAGTCGGAAACCAGACTCCAGTCGGAGAACACCATCCATATGTCGGTCATGACCGGAGGGAGCATCTCGGCCTTCCTCATCGCGTTGTGCAGCATTACAAACATCTCCTGGCGCGTGATCGGCGCGTCGGGCTTCAGCAGGTTGTCCCCCACTCCGGAGACGATGCCGAACGCCTTTGCTTTGAGCGCGTCGCTGTAGTAGTAGGCGTCGGGCGGGACGTCCGCGAATTGCTGAACCATCCACATGCCCTGCGGCGAGATGTCGATCGTGCGGATCAGCATGGACATGAACTGCGCCCTTGTCACCGGGCCGTCCGGGGCGAACAGGTTGCCTCCGATGCCGTTTACCACGCCGCGCGCCGCGGCGTACTCTATGGCGTCACGTCCCCAATGTGAGATTGTGTCGCCAAATCCGGAGGGGCCGTTGTACAGCGCCTCGAAGAGCCCGGTCGTGTACGCCTTCGCGTACACCTTGCCGTCCGTGTAGTCATACCAGGAGCGCGGGTTTACGCGCGCGCCGTCCGCGTACTCTTGCACCGCAACCACCGGGAACAGGTTTCTGTCAATAGGAGCATGGTACGGGAAGGAGACTGTTATCGGGTATTCGTAGTTGTAGTAGTCCACCGGGACGCCCTTTGTGTCCGTTACCGAGAACTCTATCGAGTCGCCGGTCGCCGAGGCTCCCCCCACGCCGAAGCGCAGTGTGCCGTCGATCTTGAGATGCGTGAGCAGTCCGTAAGGCAGCCTGACGGATCTGTCGTTTACCGTGAGCTTCAGGGCGTTCATCTGTATCTTTGTCGGCGGCAGCCTCATGCTGATGTTAAAGACGGCGCGGATCATGCCGGGTATGTTGCCGAGCGTTACGGCGGCCTCTCCGTTTTCTCCCGCCTCCAGAAGAGAATTGATGATATCCCATGTCAAATCCACCGACACGGCGCCGTCCCTGTCAATTGAATACGGCGCATTTACTCCCCCGCCGAGGTCGATCGCGCTTTCTGCCGACGCCGCCGCCGGCATTAGGGAAAGGCAAAGAATCACCCCAAGCGCAAGAAATGAGACTCTTTTTATGAATTTCATCATGTGCTCCTTTTTTCGTCTGTTTACATCCCGCATTCATGCAACACTGCTTAGACGTATCGGACAGGCATTTTGTTCCATAAATATCGCGGCTATTGCAATTACGCGAAAAATATTATAACATGGCGTCATACGAAAGGAAAGTGCGTATGGGCTTTGAGGCGGAAAATTATGATATCGCGATAATCGGCGCGGGCCCGGCCGGGGCGACCGCGGCGCGCCTGCTCGATAGCCGGTTTCGCGTAATCGTGATCGACAAAAAGGGCGCGGGGGGCGCGTTTTGCAAGCCGTGCGGCGGGCTGCTCGCCATGGACGCGCAAAAGGCGCTGTCGAAATTCAACCTGACGCTGCCCAAGGATGTGCTCGTGGATCCGCAGATATTCGCCGTAAAGACGATTGACCCGAAGCAGCGGCTCTTGCGGTATTACCAGCGGTTTTACATCAATCTCGACAGGCACAAATTCGACATGTGGCTCATGTCGCTCATACCGGGGCGCGTCGAGGTCGCCGGAAACTACGTCTGCACCGATATTCAACGGCGCGGCGGCGCGTATGAGATTACGTTCACGGACGGCGGCGGCGCGACGCGGAAAATCACTGCGAAATACGTGATAGGCGCGGACGGCTCAAGCTCGCTGACGCGGCAAAAGCTCTTCCCGCGCAGGAAAATCAGGCGGTACCTCTCCATTCAGCAGTGGTTTTCGGAGCGGCACACGACGCCGTTCTACTCCTGCGTTTTTGACAGCGACATCACGGACTCCTATTGCTGGAGCATCTCAAAGGACGGCAACTTCATTCTCGGCGGCGCGTTCCCGCCCGAGACCGGCAGGGAGCGCTTTGAGCTCTTGAAGCAAAAGCTCGCCGCGCGCGGCTTTTCCTTCGGGGAGCCGCTTAAAACGGAGGCGTGCATGGTGTCCATGCCGCGCGGGATACGTGATTTTTGCGCGGGCGGCGACGGCGCGTTTCTCATCGGCGAGGCGGCGGGGTTTATAAGCCCGTCGTCGCTTGAGGGGATAAGCTACGCGCTCGACAGCGCGTACGCCCTGGCGCGGATCCTCAATTCCGGCTGCGCGAAGCCCGAGTGGGAATATCGGAAGAAATCCTTGCCCATGCGGGTGAAGCTGTTGATGAAATACGTGAAGTCGCTGTTCATGTACACCCCGTTTTTGCGAAAGCTCGTGATGAAGAGCGGAATTATGAGCATAGATGTTGACGATTGAGAGGCGCTTATACGATGAATTTTGACGCGGGGGAATTTGATATCGCGGTTATCGGCGCGGGCCACGCGGGGATTGAGGCGGCGCTCGCGGGGGCGCGGCTCGGTCTGCGCGTCGTGTGCTTCACGATAAACCTCGACGCGGTGGGCAACATGCCGTGCAACCCCGCGATAGGCGGCACGGGCAAGGGTCATCTCGTGCGGGAGCTCGACGCGCTCGGCGGGGAGATGGCGCGCGCCGCCGACCGCGCGGCGATACAGTACCGTCTGCTCAACCGCGGGAAAGGGCCGGCGGTGCACTCTCTGCGCGTTCAGGCGGACAGGCGCGAGTATCAGAAGATAATGAAGCACACGCTGGAGTTGCAGGAGAATTTGAGCCTGAAACAGGCGGAGATCGTCGAGATTTTGACGGAGGACGGCGCGGTGTCGGGCGTCGTGACGCGCAATGGCGGCGTGTACGCAGTGCGCGCGGCTGTTATATGCTCCGGGACGTACCTGAACGGGCGCACGATAGTCGGTGAGACGCTGCGCGAGGGCGGGCCGGACGGAATGTTCGCGGCGACGGAGCTGTCCGGCAACCTGCGCGCGCTGGGGCTGTCGCTGCGGCGGTTTAAGACGGGCACGCCGCCGCGCGTGAACGCGCGGAGCGTGGATTTTACGCGGATGGATATCCAGCGCGGCGACGCGGAGCCAATTCCGTGCTCGTTTGAGACTACAGCGCCGCTCGTGAGCCGCGCGGCGTGCTATCTGACGTACACGAATGAGAAAACGCACGAGGTGATACGCGAGAATCTGCACCGCAGCCCGCTCTACTCCGGCGTTATCGAGGGCGTGGGGCCGCGCTACTGCCCGTCGATTGAGGACAAGGTCGTGCGCTTCGCCGACAAGCCGCGCCACCAGATTTTTATTGAGCCGATGGGGTTGGAGACGGAGGAGCTGTACATTCAGGGCTTCTCGTCGAGTATGCCCGAGGACGTGCAGATAAAGATGCTGCGCACGCTGCCCGGGCTCGAGCGCGCCGACATGCAGCGCCCCGCCTACGCGATCGAGTACGACTGCGTGGATCCGCTGACGCTGTATCCGACGCTCGAATCCAAGGTCGTGCGCGGGCTGTACGGCGCGGGGCAGTTTTGCGGCACGTCGGGGTACGAGGAGGCGGCGGTGCAGGGGCTTATCGCGGGCGT
>JAISKU010000114.1 GCA_031261245.1 Oscillospiraceae bacterium
CACGGTATCCGCACCTTGTCCGGTATGATGTTGCGTAGCGCCGAGATGACGATGTTCGAGCACACGAGCACGAACGTCGCCGCAATCCCCATGCCTATCGCGTTCGACGCCTGAGTGGACACCGCGAGCGCCGGGCACGTGCCGATTACGAGCACGAGCACGGGGTTCTCCTTTATAATTCCGCGCGTCAGATTCGCAAGCCTTCCCATTACGCAGCTCCTTTCACGACCTCGTAGGCCTCAAGCGCGATTTTAACCGCGCCCGCGTAAGCCTTTGAGGATATCGTCGCGCCGGTTATCGCCTGATACCCGGTGAGATTTTTGTCCATTCCCACAAATTGCGTCTCGTAGGCCGGTTCCGACACCTTGGAGCCGAGCCCCTTCGTCTCGCCGTTCGCGAGGGTTTTCACGGCTATGATTTTCCCGTCCGGCGACACCGCCGCCATGAGCACGAGGCTCCCCGAGCCACCGTAGCCCGTGGCCGAGAGCGTGAACACGTACCCCGTGCCGTTCGTCGCGGCATACGCCTCGTCAACTCCGTCAGGCAGTCGCGCGTCAATCGCCGTAAACCCGTCCGCCGACGGCAGTATCTCCGTGCGCGCTCTCTCTGCCCGCACCGCCGCCGCCTCAACGATAATCGGCGACGTCACGTTGTTCGTCGCGGCGAGCGCGCCGGAAATTACGACGCAGATAGCGAGAAGCACCGCAATCGGTATAACAAAATCCTTTTTCATGTGCGCGCACCTCCGAACGGCCTTGACATCGTGAGCTTATTGATGTACGGCGTCAGAATATTCATCAGCAGAATCGAGAACGACACGCCCTCGGGATAGCTCCCGTACCGCCGTATAATCACCGTCAGCACACCGCAGCCCGCGCCGAAAATCACGCGTCCCCAAAACGTCATCGGCGCCGTAACGTAGTCCGTCGCCATGAATATCGCGCCTAGCATCAGTCCGCCGGAGAGAATCGAGCGCACGGGGTCCCACCCGAACGCCGCCGACAGCGCGAACACGACCACGACGTACACTACGCTCGTCTCCCACGAGATGACGCGGCGGATCAGCAGGTACACAAACCCGATAATCAGCGCCACGGCGCACGTCTCGCCGAGCACCCCAGCGTGCGTGCCTAAAAACAGGTCGCGGACGCTGTACGAAAAACTGAACGCGCCGTTTTGCAGGTATACGAGCGGCGTCGCGCTCGTCACGGCGTCGTAGGTGAAGTTTGACATCGTGCCCGCGAACGCGAGCGCCATGAAAATCCTCGCCGTTATCGCCGGATTCGCGAAGTTTCTGCCAATCCCGCCGAAGAGCTGCTTGACAAGGATTATCGCGACGGCGGAGCCGACGACCGCCTGCCAGAGCGGTATCGTCACCGGCAGATTGTACGCAAGCAGCACACCCGTGACGCACGCGGACATATCCCGCACAGTGTTATCGCGCTTTGTGAGCTTTTCATAGCCCCACTCAAAAACCACGGACGACGCGACGCACACCGCAATCACTAGAAGCGCGCGGAGTCCGAATATCACTGCGGACGCGACAGCCGCGGGCGCGAGCGCGATCAGCACGTCGCGCATGATGCCGGAGGTCGTCGCCTTGCCGTGAATGTGCGGCGCCGGCGAAACAGTCAGTAATTTCATCTCGACGCCTCCTTTTCACGCAGCTGCGTTTTCGCGAGCTTTACATATTGCGTCAGCGGACGCCCCGCCGGACACGTGAACGAGCAACAGCCGCACTCCACGCACATTCCGGGCTTCAGCGCGCGCAGCCGTTCCGTTTTCCCGGACAAATACGCGTTTTGAATCTCCACGGGCATCAGCTTCATGGGACAGTTTGCGATGCACCTGCCGCACATGATGCACGGCGACGGCTCCGGAAGCCTCGCCTCCTTTTCCGAAAGCGCCAGGAGCGTTCCCGTGCTCTTGACTATCGGCGCGCTCAAATCCGGAACGGCTTTACCCATCATCGGGCCGCCCGTAATTATCTTCGCCGCGTCGGTTTTAAGCCCTCCGCAAAATTCAAGCACGTCCGCAATCGGCGCGCCGAGCGGCACGAGCACATTCTGCGGATTTTTCACCGCCGAACCGTCCACCGTCACGCGCGTCGCGACCATCGGCACGCCTGTTTTGATGTAGCGCATAATGCTCGCCAGCGTGGAGCAGTTGATTACGACGCAGCCCGCGTCGCCCGGGCGTTTCCCCTCCGGCACAATGCGCCCCGTGACCTTGTATACAAGCGTCAGTCTGGCGCCCTGCGGGTACAGCGTCGGCAGTACAAACACGCTCGCAATCGGCTCCTTCGCGGCGTATTCCCTCATAATGCGAATCGGCTCCGGCTTGTTCTTTTCGATCGCGAGGACGATGTTCTTTATGCCGAGGAAGCGCTTTATCGCGCGAACTCCGTCCCACAGCAGCTCGCTGTCATCAATCATCGTGCGCGTGTCGGAGGTCATATACGGCTCGCACTCAGCGCCGTTGACTATGAGATAATCTATCTTCGACGGGTCGCGCAGCGTCAGCTTCGGCCCCGCTGGCGCGGCTCCGCCGCCCAGTCCAACGACGCCCGACGCCTTTACCGCGGCGAGAAATTGCTCCAAGGTCTCAACCACCGGCGGCGCCAGCGTCTCATCGAAGGTCTGCAAACCGTCGCTTTCAATCACGACTCTCGTCTGCGCGCCGCCCGTCGCCGGATTGACGGCGTCTATGCGCTTCACGGTTCCGGAGACGCTCGAATGTATGTGCGCCGAGCTCTCCCCGTCGGCCTCGCCGATTTTCTGCCCGACCTTGACATAATCGCCGACGGACACGAGGCATTTCGCGGGCTTTCCGCGATGCATGTCCATGGGCAGTATTACCTCGGGCGGTGTGGTCATCTGCGCGCCCTTGCTGTCCGACGTCGCCTTTCTGTGCGGTGTGCGGACGCCTCCCGTTTTTCTCAATTTTGCCACCTCTTTTTTTCGCTCACTTTTACGCCCATTATACATAATCCCCTCTGCTTTTACAACCAATATTTCTCAAATCTCCCCGCAATAATTCCCGCGCAGAGCCCTGTGAACGCGCCCGTGACCGCGCCCGAAACAAGTAGCGCGGGCAGATACAAGAACAGCTCCGGCGTCTTTGTTACGGCGACAGCCGCGACGAGCTGCGCGAGATTGTGCGCCAACCCGCCGACCGCGCCCGTGACAAACGAAAAGCGCGTGCCGAGCGGTTTTATGAGCGCCGCCATCGCAAAAAAGCTAAGAAACCCGCCCGCGAGCGAGTAGAGCAGCATCGAAAACCCGCCTGAGGCGAAGCCACCGAGCAAAATGCGCCCCGCCGCCACCAGTGCCGCGCCCGGCAGACCGTACATGTACATCGCAAAGAGCGTCACCGCGTTCGCGAGGCCGAGCTTTATCCCCGGTATCGGCACAATCGGCGGTATCCGCGCCTCCGCGACGTATACGGCGAGCGCCGCCGCCGTGAGCAGCGCAAGCCGCGTGAGCTTCCGCGCGCTCATAGCCACTTCACCACGACGTTGTTCGGCAGGCAGACTATCGGCGTATCGCCGTCGCGCCGCCCGTCCGCGCTCAAATGCGCGTGCTTCACACAGATTTGGTCGCGGCAGCTCGCGGAGAGCATGTACACCTCGCCATGCGCTATGCGTACGACGTTCCCGTCACCGACGGGGAGGTCATACGGCTCCGTCACTGCGTTCAGATCGACGGAGTGAAGCAGCTCGCCGTCGAGAAAAATGCCGATTTCACCTGAATTCACCGTTGCAAAGCCGCCGTCCGACGAGAAGCTCTTCTCAAGTCCCGCCGTGACCGCCACCGCTCCGTCGTCGTCAATGAGCACAAGGTCAAACAACTCGCGATTCTCCCGCCAGACCTCCAGCGCGCGCGCGCGTCCGAGCACGAAGAAGCCCGTACTCAGCGCGTCGGCGATAGCGGAGCTTTTGCACACCACCGTCACGCTCGCGAGCCCGGAGTGCGCGGGCAGGCCCGTCGCGGGGTCGATTATGTGCTCTCCGCGGCGGTACAGGCCGCTCGTGGAGGCGGAGGTGTCCGCGAGCTTTATTGTTCCCACAATCTTGCTCTCGTCAAACGGAGATTGCACCGCAATCTCCCACGGCTTGCCATTGGTCTTGCTCCCGATGGCGTAGATATTGCCGCCGAGGTTGATTAGCCCGCTCTTTATGCCGTTTTCGCGGAAAATCCTCGCCGCCTCGTCCGCCGCGTAGCCCTTCGCAATCCCGCCGAAATCGGGTTCCGCACCGGCATAGTACACGTCAAACGCGCCGCCCGTCATTATGCGGGCTTCTTCGGCGATTTGGAGCATCTGCTCGTGTTCCTTTGTCTCGCCCGGTATCGTGGCAAAAAGGATTACACGCTCCGCAAGCGCTACGGCGTTTTCGGCGTTGCTTCCGTATGCGGTGAGTGTCATGACCGTGTCCATGGCAAAGAACTCGCGGGTCGCGGAGGAATTTCCGCAACCCGTGAGCAGTATTACGGCTGTCAGAAACGGCAAAAACCGCTTCACTCTAATACCTGTTGTCGAACACCCGCGCCGTCTTTTTCTCGCTGCGCGGCAGCTCGCCAATCGCAACGCCCATCGGCACAACGGTGAGCCCTATCTGGCTCTTGATCGCGTTCTTGACCGCGTTCTCCACGTCGCGTTTCGATACGCCGAGCTCCGTCTCAAAAAACAGCGTCATTATGTCCTTGCCGTTCAGGTGGTCTATCATCACCTGATACTCGCTCGACACGCCGTCGATATCGCGCAGCACGTCCTCGAGCTGTCCGGGGTAGATGTTCACGCCCTTGACCTTCACCATGTCGTCCGTGCGCCCGATTAGCGTGTCGATGCGCGGATACGGACTGCCGCACTCGCACTCGCCCGGGATTATGCGCGTGAGGTCGTGCGTGCGGTAGCGGATAAGCGGCGCGCCCTCTTTTTTAAGCGTCGTGATCACGAGCTCGCCGAACTCCCCGTCGGGCAGGTTCTTCCCCGTCTTGGGGTCGATAATCTCGAAGTACATGTAATCGTCCCAGCAGTGCATTCCGCACTCGTACTCGCAGCTCATGCCGATTCCCGGCCCGTAAATCTCCGTCAGGCCGTAGATGTCGTACAGCTTTACGCCCAGCTCGTTCGCTATGCGCTTGCGCATCTTGTCGCCCCACCGCTCCGAGCCGATTACGCCCTTTGTGAGGTAAATCTTGTCCTTTATCCCGCGCTTCTCAATCTCCTCCGCGAGCAGCAGCGCGAACGAGCTCGTCGCGGTCAGCACGGTTGACTTCAAATCCATCATCATCTTCAGCTGTTTTTCCGTGTTGCCCGGCCCCATAGGAATTACCATCGCGCCGAGCAGCTCCGCGCCGAGCTGGAAGCCTATCCCCGCCGTCCACAGTCCGTAACCGGGCGTTATGTGAATCCTGTCGAGGTTCGTTATTCCCGCCATCTCATAGCACCGCTTGAACATCACCGCCCAGTCGTCCACGTCCTTTTGAGTGTACGGAATGATAATCGGCGTGCCTGTCGTGCCGCTTGACGAGTGGATACGCACAATCTCCTCGTCGGGAACCGCCGCAATCCCGAGCGGGTACGCGTCGCGCAGCTCCTCCTTCGAGGTGAACGGCAGCGCCTCAAAATCCGCCTGCGGATCGCTTGTCCCGAGGTTCGCGCCGCCGAGCTTCGCCCTGTAGAAGCCGCCGTCGATGCCGTTCAGCCGCGTGAGCAGCTCGCGCAGTGTGTCGGTCTGTGTGTTGTTGAGTTTCATTTTTTCCTCCTTTTTATTTTCGCGGGTAAACGCGGGTTCACCCTTTCGCAATCGCAAAGAAAAACTCGCATCGCTCTTTGCCGTCGGAGCTTGAGGAAGATGATATTACTTATTGTAATCTCAATTTTACTCCAAGTCCGTTCTGCAAATGATGACGGGCGTGACCGCCGCAACAGGCGCAATGCGTCTTGGAGATATTTCGCGGGCGCGGTACATCTCTTGTAACAGGGCAGGGGCAGTCATAATTGCCCGGTTCTCCCCACCAAACCGACAGCGTTCCGTCCGGGTTCAGTCTCACGTTATACTTATGTGGGTGTCAATATCGTCAAGCAATGGTATACGTTCCGCAACCGTTTTGTCCGCACTCCTCTTCAAATCAGATGTTGTATCGCCTTTACCATCTCAACATTCAAATTGCGGTAACTCCCGTCGCGGCGAAAAACCTCCTCCGCGTCAACGACAATCAGCTCGACGCCGAGACTTTTCAGGTAGTCGAACATCTTGCCGGCATCGTAATCCCCGCCCGCCGTCGCGGGAATCGCGCGCGTTGCGACGGCGATCACGCCGCCCGGCTTCAGATATTCGAGGTTACGCACAGTCTCGCCCGGCTCCAAGCCGATTATCACGTCGGCGTCGCCCTTTGGAATCAGCGGCGAGGGGCAGTTGTCGCCAATCCGCACGTGCGACACGACGCTCCCGCCGCGCTGCGCCATGCCGATTGTCTCGGCGGTGTGAACCGTCTCCCCGCGCTCTAGCGCCTGCCGCGCGAGCAGCTTCGACGCGTACACCACGCCCTGTCCGCCCACGCCGCAAATTAAAATATTCATTTTGTCACCTCAATCGCGTCAAACGGACACACCTGTCCGCAGAGGTTGCACCCCGTGCAAAGGCTCGCGTCAATCTCCGCCTTGTCCCCGACCTTCAGCGCCGGACAGCCGAGCTCCCGCGCGCACAGCCCGCAGCCCGTACACTTCTCCGCGTTCACCGACGCGCTCCCCGTCGGCTTCGCGACGTTCACGCACGGATACTCGAACACCACAGCCCGCACGCCCGTCTCCCACGCCGCCGCTTTCACGGCGGAAATCGCGTTATCAAGCTCCAGCGGATTCACGACGCGCGGCTCCACGCCTATCGCCCGCAAAATCGCGGGAATACCGAGCGCCGCCGTCGCCTCACCCATGAGCGTTTTGCCGATTCCCGGGTGCGTCTGCCCGCCCGTCATCGCGGTTATGCGATTGTCGAGAACAATCAGCACCATGTCGTTTTTGTTGTACACCGCGTTGACGATCCCCGTAATCCCGCTCGCGAAAAACGTGCTGTCCCCGACGAACGCGAACGCCGCCCTGTCCGGCTCCGCGCGCGAGAGCCCCTGCGCGATTGTAATCCCCGCGCCCATACACAGGCACGTGTCCACCATGTCGAGCGGCTGCGCGTTGCCGAGCGTGTAGCACCCTATATCGCCGCAGAACACGGCTTTTTTGCCGCTCATCGCCTTTTTCACGGCGTAGAAGCTCGCGCGGTGCGGACACCCGGCGCACAGCACGGGCGGTCTGACCGGTAACGGCGGGGCGTCGGGGACGCCGCCCCCTACGGGTTCGTATGCGATACCCAAAAACGCCGCGAGCTTTTCCGTCAGCAGCTCCACCGTGTACTCGCCCGACGCGGGCAGATTTTCCGTAATTTCCTTGCCGTAGATATTGATCGCGCGCCCCGCCGCCCCCGCGACGTACAGCAGCTCGCGCTCAATCACCGGGTCGAGCTCCTCAATCACAAACACGCACTCCGTCGAGTCGAGAAAATCGAGCGCGAGCCGCTGCGGAAACGGGAACGGCGTCGCGATTTTCAGCACCTTGACCCACTCCGCGTCGAGCCGCCTCAGCGCCTCTTTGACATACGCGTAACACACGCCGCCCGTCGCTATCCCGAACGTCTCGCTGCGCCCCTCGACGGCGTTGAAATTATAATCGGAGAATCGCTCTGACAGCGCGCGGTTGCGCTTTTCTATCAGCGCGTGATTTTTTACCGACAACCGCGGGAAAATGACCCACTTCGGGTCTTTTTCAAAATGAAACGGGGCGTTGAGGACACCGCCCCCTACGAAAGCGGGTTCCGCCACGTCAATCGGCGCGGTCGCGTGACACATCCGCGTCGTCGGGCGAAACAGCACGGGCGTGTGAAGCTCCTCGGACAGCTCGAACGCGTCCCCAATCATCTCATACGCCTCCTCGGGCGAGCTCGGGTCGAAGCACGGCAGCTTTGAGTATTTCGCAAACGTGCGCGTGTCCTGCTCCGTCTGCGACGATATCGGCCCCGGGTCGTCCGCGACGACGATCACCATGCCGCCCTTGACCCCGATGTACGCGAGGCTCATCAGCGGGTCGGACGCGACGTTCAGCCCCACCTGCTTCATCGTGACGAGCGTGCGCGCACCGGCGTAGCTCGCGCCCGCCGCGAGCTCAAGCGCGGCCTTCTCGTTCACGCTCCACTCGACGTAAACGCCGTCACGGCGCTCTTTCGCGATCGTCTCGAGAATCTCCGTTGACGGCGTACCCGGATACCCCGCCGTGACGGACACGCCGGCCCGCAACGCGCCGAGCGCAATCGCCTCGTTCCCCATGAGTAGCTTTACAGACATCTTGTCCTCCTAAATCATCTCTCTGATTATCTCAATTACGTCGTCAATGTGCTGCGCCAGCGGCGTACCCTTGACGCCCGCAACGATTATGCCGCAACGGTTTAACGGCAGGAGAAGCTTCTTCGCGGAGCTGCGGGCGACCGCCGCCGCCATCGGCGCGGTTATCTCGCCGAGCATCGAGTCGGCCGCGAGTATCGCGACGCTTCCGATTATCGCGTCCACTT
>JAISKU010000140.1 GCA_031261245.1 Oscillospiraceae bacterium
ACGCCCGAGGAGACAGTCAACCCGAATCTCATCGACGGAAAATTTGAGCTGATAGGCGAAGTCACGGCGGAGAAGGATACATTTGCGCTGTACATCACGGGAACGCTCAAAAACACGACGAAAAAGACTTATTCTTACGCGCAGGTGACGTTTAATCTGTACGACGCGGACGGAAACCAAATCGGAACAGCGTTCGACAACATCAACAACTGGGAAGCGGGCGGCACATGGAAGTTTAAGGCGATGGGCATGGAGAACGAGGCCGCGTCCTACAAGCTCGTTGAGGTGACGGCGTTTTAACTGTAAAAAGTATTTTTCCCAGAATTTGATTGTCATTCCGAGTGAAACGAGGAATCCCGTGCGGCGACGCGTCGATTATACGGGATTCTTCGTCGCTGCGCTCCTCTGAATGACAGGGGGGCGACGGGGAAACGGCGGGCGGGACGACGGTGGGACGGCGGACGCGCAATGCGCGCCCCTACAGGACGTGGGGGAACGAAAAGGGTGCGGGGAACGCGGGGCGTCGGGACGCCGCCCCCTACGGACGGGGGCGGTGCGATATTTTTGCCGGAAATTGACTGTCATTCCGAGTGAAACGAGGAATCCCGTGGGACGGCGCGTCGATTATACGGGATTCTTCGTCGCTGCGCTCCTCTGAATGACAGGGGGGGCACGCTGAATGACAGGGGAGCGAGGAATCCCGTGCGGGGGCGATTGGGGGACGGCGGACGCGCAATGCGCGCCCCTACAGGACGAGGGGAACGAAAAGGGTGCGGGGAACGCGGGGCGTCGGGACGCCGCCCCCTACGGACGGGGAGCGGGCGATATTTTTCCCAGAATTTGATTGTCATTTTTGCGTTGCGGGTTCAGATAATAGAGGTAACTCAAACGCAAAGGAGACTTTTTATGAAAAAGACGGCGGCGGCGATTGTCGCGCTCATTTTACTCTCGGTTTTGGCGATTCCCGCGATGGCGGCGGGCGCGGAGTCCGCGAAAAACCGATTCACCCTCGCGCGGGACGCGCGGCAGGACAGGCGCACGGAGGGCGACCTCGTCGCGCTCGGCGAGGACACGGAGGTGTCGCGCGGCGTCGGCGGCGACGTGTTCACGGCCGGGCGGAACGTGATAATCACGGACAACGAGAAGCTGCAAAACGTCGCGGCGGTAGGCGTGAACGTGAACGTACACGTGAAAACCGCGCGGAACATCTACGCCGCCGGGGGCGACGTGGACGTGCGCGCCGACGGCGGGGCGGAGGGCGTCTATCTCACGGGGGCGTCCGTCACGCTCTCCGGCAAGGCGCGCGACGCGTATATCGCGGCGGGGAGCGTCAATATCTCCGGCGCGGTGGCCGAAAACCTCACTGTTCGCAGCGACAACATCGTTTTCGGGGCGGACACGACGGTCGGCGGCAAGGTGACGGTCATCTCCAAAAAGGAGACGCGGCTGCCCGCGTCGATTGACCCGGCGAAGGTGACGTACAGGTCGCCGCGCGCGTTTTCGGGCGCGAAAAACGCCGCCGGTGAGGAGCAGAGAATTTCTATCCTGCGGCGGCTCGGCGTCATAATCGCGGCGTCGGGCGTCGCGGCGGCGATCGCGCTTTCGCTCTTGCTCAACGCGCGCGGCGGGTTCTGGAAGGAGAAGGCGGAAAGGCTTCCGCGCGGGCTCGGCGGAGACGCGCTGCGCGGGGTTGCGGCGCTCCTCGTCGCTCCGGCGGTCGCGATAGGGCTGGTGTTCACGGTCGTTGGCGCGCCCGTCGGGGTGCTGCTGCTCGTCATGTACCTCGTGGCGCTGTACCTCGCGCCCGTCGCGGCGGGGGTGATCGCGGGGCGCGCGATTTTCCGGCGCATGAACCGCTTCGCGTCCGGCGCGATATGCGTCGGGCTGCTGTGGACGCTGATGTCGCTGCCGTATCTGCGCGCGCCGGTTGCGGTCGTGAGTGTGATCTACGGGCTCGGCGCAATGACGTCGGGGCTCGCGCGGCGGGATGCGACGGCGGTGGTGTACGCGGACGGGGTGTGATTTTACCTCGACATTGACAACCAACGACAAATTATGCTACAATTTTTCGCAAGAGGGGCGAGGCGGTTTAGCACACCAAACGAAAGTGAGGTGATGCACAGATGCGCTGGACGTTTCACGTGGGATCGTTATCAATAACGATTTACATACGGAAACTGAAACGCGGAAGCCGCCACTCTGGCAAGTGACGGCTTCGGTGTGAAAATACCGATATCGATTAACTTACAGGGCTAACCGCCGAGAAAGGAGGTCGAAGCCCCTCTGCAAGTATTGTAGCAGGAAAGGTAGAGGTTGTCAAGAGCTGCAATTATATTTTTGGTAATTGAATACAAGAATCCTCCCGGGGAAATACTGAGCTTGGTATTTTTAGGCGGGAGGATTTGTCATGATTGGAAAGGTCGAGATATGCGGGGTCAACACGTCGCGGCTGAAGGTGCTGAAAAACGACGAGACGGACGCGCTTCTCCTGCGCGCGAAGGGCGGCGACATGGCGGCGCGCGAGGAGCTTATCAACGGGAATCTGCGGCTTGTGCTGTCGGTTATACAGAAGTTCATGAACAGAGGCGAAAACGCCGACGACCTTTTCCAGGTCGGGTGCATCGGGCTTATGAAGGCGATTGACAACTTTGACACGGGGTTGGGAGTGAGATTTTCGACGTACGGGGTGCCGATGATAATCGGGGAGATACGGCGGTACCTGCGCGACAACACCGCGATACGCGTCTCGCGCGGGATGCGCGACACAGCCTACAAAGCCCTGCAAATGCGCGAGAAAATTCAGAGCGAGACGCAGCGCGAGCCGACGGTAGAGGAGCTCGCCGCCGCGCTGGAGCTGCCGCGCGAGGAGATTGTCATGGCGCTTGACGCGATAGTCGAGCCCGTGTCGCTGTACGAGCCGCTGTACTCCGACGGCGGCGAGAGCATCACCGTCGTCGATCAGGTGAGGGACACGAACAACACCGACGAGCACTGGCTTGAGCAGATAGCGCTCGGCGACGCGATAGGCCGGCTCTCCGAGCGGGAGCGGCACATTCTCGCGCTGCGGTTTTACTACGGCAAGACGCAGATGGAGGTCGCCGGGGAGATCGGAATCTCGCAGGCGCAGGTGTCGCGGCTCGAGAAGAACGCGATAGGACAAATAAAGAAAAACATTTAACAATATGTAAATTTCAGGGGGACGCGGCGCGTCCCCTTATTGCGTTTTGAGGGAACAAATGGTATAATAGATGCAGAAGAAGTAACGGATTCGGAGACGGCGGTGAGTGTGACCTTGCGGGAGGAAGCGGAGGATCAATTCCTTGAGGAGTTGTTTTTGTCGATGTACAAACAGCTTCTGAAATACGCGTATTCGCGGATAGGCAACTATCACCGGGCAGAGGAGCTCGCGATGGACGCGTTCCTGCTCGCGCGAGAAAAGCTCCCTGACGTGATGGAGAGCCGGAACCCCGAGGGGTGGCTAATGAAAACGCTTAAAAACCTGATTATGCACGAGTTCCGGACGCGCAAGCTGATACATAAGCTCTTCGCGGATATGCCGGAGTTCACGGAGCCGGCGGCGAGAGAGGACGACGGCGGGTTTGAGCTGCTCGACGCGCTGACCCCGGAGGATCGGGGGCTGCTCTACGCCGCGTATGTCGAGGGGCGGCCGATGGGCGAGATCGCGAAAGACCTCGGAATCGGCTACTCCGCGTGCGTGAAGCGTATGCAAAAGGCGCGCGCGAGGGCGCGCGAGGCGCTCGGCGGGCCGTGACGCGCGGATTATTATGAAAACATTCCCTTTGACGCGCTTTTGGGGAATATATAAATGAGGTGAGAGTGTTGGCGGACATTGACGTGCGCGAGGCGTGGGAAAATTTTAAGAGCATATCGGAGGGCGGGGATTTCCGCTACGGCGAGGCGCCGGCGCGCCGCCCGCCGCGGGCGGCGCGGTACGCCGCAACCGCGGTTGCGGCGATTGCCATTGTGCTCGGCGTCGCGATGATCTCCCCGGACGTGCGGGCGGCGGTCTACGGGCTTGTGCGCGCGCGGCTGCCGGATCACACCTCGTATGAGATAGCGGGACAGGAGGCGGCGAGCCCGGGAGTGTGGAGCGTCGGCTGGGTGCCGGAGGGCTTCGCGCTCAGTGAGGCGCACGCCGGCGATATCGCGACGTGGCTGTACGACGGCGCCGACGGCGTGAGCATAGTAGTGACGATTGTCGGGAAAAACGGGAAGCTCTCCATGGACAACGAGCACTCCGACATGACGCAGGGGCGCGTGAACGGAAACGCGGCGGATATCTACACGAGCAACACGGAGGGGTATCCGAGCCACGTCGTCATTTACGCGGAGCGGGAGAGCGCGATTATATCCGTCGTGTCGGAGCTTGACGTCGCGGAGCTGCTGCGTGTCGCGCAGAGCGTCGCGCGGGACGGAGGTACGCCGTGAGGAAAAAGAGAAAGCTCATCATAACCGCCGTTATCGCCGCAATCGCGATAGCGGAGATCGTCTATCTGCTCGTCATGCCGCTCATGGAGTACACTATACCGAAGAGCGCGCTTGTTGAGCACTCGCGCGAGCTTATGGAGGAGTGGGACGGCGGCGAGAGCGCGGCGCTCGTCGTCTTAGACAGCAATTTTTCAAACAGGCACGCGGTCTACCTGTTCTCGGTGCGGTATGAGGACGGGCGCGAGGAGTACCGCGCGGTGAGCTACACGGCGCACCTCGTGTTCCCGAGGTACGAGCTGTGCGACTGGGGACAGATGAGCGACGAGGGCGAGGGGTACGTCGAGGCGGACGGGTTCCCGCGCAAGGTGACGTATGATTTTTCTGACCTGACGCTCGTCGAGGTGAGCTCCGAGCACAGCTACGGGCTCAAGTGGGTGATTTCGGGCGTGATAAACGTGCTCGTGCTGCTGGCGGTGTTCGTGACGGGCTGGGTGCTTTGGCGGCGCGAGGAGCGGGTGGCGTATTGAAGGAATTGAAGGAGAGATTATGAACACAGATACAAAAACACGCGCGGGGAGCAAGCTCTATGGGATTGCGCTCGCCGTCGTAACGGCGATACTGCCGCTCGGGATTTTATGGCACTCGGTTTTTCTTTGGACATACAACAGACGGTTTCCGGTCGCGGAGAGAACGGCGGAGCTTTTGCAGGGCCCCCGGAACCTTAGGCGCATCGCCGAAACAGGCGTTTCGATAAGCGTGGTTGCTTACGGGATTATATGCATTTTTGCGGTTTATACTGTTTACAGAAAAAAGCTGGCCGTGCCGGTTTCGGGGCCGATATTGTCGTGCCTTGCGGCAATAGCCGCGATGTTCCTTGTCGTGGTTCCGTTTGCCCTGACGGACAGCGTTACCGGGTTTGCGAACTACCTTTTTCCGGTGTGGAGCGCGCTGTCAGGCTGCGTCACGTTTTTCGCCGCAATGCTGATAGTGCGGCTGATTGCGCTGCGGCGCGCACGGAGAGCCGCCTGAGCTTCATATATACCGCGAGATGTCGCGCTTGAGGCGGACGATTATGCGCTTCTCAAGACGGGAGATGTACGACTGCGAGATGCCCATGAGGTCGGCGACCTCCTTTTGAGTCTTTTCACTGCGCCCGCCGAGGCCGAAGCGCATGACGATAATCTCGCGCTCGCGCTCCGACAGCTTTTCAATCGCGCCCCAGAGGAGTTTTTTGTCCACGTCGTCCTCCATGGGGCGCATTATTATGTCCGCGTCCGTGCCGAGAATGTCCGACAGCAGCAGCTCGTTGCCGTCCCAGTCGGTGTTGAGCGGCTCATCAAACGAGATCTCCGTCTTGCGCGAGCTCGTCTTGCGCAGGAACATGAGAATCTCGTTCTCAATGCAGCGCGAGGCGTACGTCGCGAGCTTTATGTTTTTCGTGGGGTCGTACGTGTTCGTCGCCTTGATGAGGCCGATCGTGCCGATGGAGATGAGGTCCTCGATGTTTATGCCCGTGTTCTCAAAGCGGCGGGCGATGTACACGACGAGGCGCAGATTGCGCTCTATCAGCAGTTTTTTCGCCGCAGGGTCGCCGGAGGCGAGCCGCGCGAGGCACTCCGCCTCCTCCTCGCGCGAGAGCGGCGGGGGCAGGGTCTCACTCCCGCCGATGTACATTATGCCGGGCGGCAGGAGAAGTCCGAGGCTATCGAGGATTTCGCGGGCGCGGAGCTTCAGGCGGATACGCAGGATTTTGAGAGAGTTCATTAAAAGGCCTCCGTTAAATAAGTGCCGAATATGTGATGTTGTCGGACACGGCGTTCGGGGAGATCGCGACGACGATATCGCGGCGCGCCGCGCCGTCAACGCCGATATACTCCGGGCGAAAGCCGAGCAGCGCGCCGCCCGCGACGCCGACGGCGGAGTACGGAATGAGGCGGAATTTGACATCGGATTGCAGGGTGTTGAGCGCGATAAGGCCGTCGGGCGCGGCGCCGAGGACGGCGCGGGTGAGCTCGCCGCGCAGCTCTTTCGGGAAAAGCGGGAGAGCGTCGTCGAGCGCGACGACGCAGACGGCGGAGCCTGAGAGCGGGTCGGTGAGGGAGTTGCCGGTGTCGCGCAGGGCGCGCAGCGCGACCTCGCGCGCGGCGACGCGGATTGTGACGTCGGCGGGCTTAGGCGCGGCGCGCGCCGCGCGGCGGAACACGAGCGTCACGGCGGCGTAGCAGACGAGAAACGCGGCGGCGAGCACGCGGAGGTTGACGCGCGCTCCGGCGGCCATGACTGCTCCTGCGGCGGCGGCCGATACGGCGAAGAACACGAGGGCGAGCCGCGCGAAGCTCCGCCGCGCCCCGAACGCCGCGAGGAGAAGCAGCGCGCCTGAGAGCAGCTTCATGAGCGGGTGGGCGAGCCAAGCGGCGGGCGGCAGCGCGGCGAGGACGGCGTAGATAGCGCCCGCGGACGCGGCGAGCCACAGCCGCGCGCGTTTTGCCGCGACGGCGCAGATTTTCGCCGTGGCGAGGAGGAGAAAATAGTTGATTATCAGATTCATCGCGAAGAGAGTGTCTATGTAAAC
>JAISKU010000143.1 GCA_031261245.1 Oscillospiraceae bacterium
GTGGAGTGCTCACCGAACCACTTCGTGGCGTGCTGCAAATACGACACCATAAATAAACAGGAGGAATAACAGTGAAAAAGACCACGAAAAGAGGACTCGCAATCCTGCTCTGCTGCGTCATACTGCTCGCCCTCGCGGCCTGCGGCAAAAAGGACGCCCCGGCAGCGACAACCCCACCAGCGGGCGGCGGGGACAGCGGCGCAACCACCCCTGACAACTCAAATCCCGCCGCGCCCCCCGCATCGGCAAAGGACACGCTCACCGTCGCCGTCTCGGGCGACAACGGCACGCTTGACCCGCGCGGAATCGGCGGCAGCGGCGGCTTCCTGAATGTCTCGCTGTGCTACATGGAGCCGCTCTGGGACACAAACGGCAAGTTTGAGCGCATCTGGGTGCTCGCGACGGGCATCGACACCGTAAGCCCGACGCAGTTTACGGTTCACCTCAGGGAGGGCGTCACGTTCTCGAACGGCAACCCGTTCAACGCCGACGACGTGCTGTTCACGTTCAACCTCATCGGCAACGACCCCAACCGCTCGTTCTATCTCAAATCCATTGACATCCCGAACACGACGAAGATAGACGACTACACAATAGACATGCGCTTCCTGGGCACCGACGTCGCGCAGATAGCGACGATGACCCAGACCATGATCTACGACGCGGAGTCCTATGACGCGGAGGATTTCGTGACTCACCCGATAGGCACGGGTCCGTACGTCGTGACCGAGTACGTCGTCGGCAGCCACACGAACATGCAGGCGCGCGACGACTATTGGGACGGCAAGCCCGCAATCGAATTCCTCAAATTTAAGGTGCTCAACGAGGATTCGCAAAAGGTAATCGCGCTTGAGACAGAAACCGTTGACGTGACGACGGTTCCGACGCAGGACATCGAATACGTCAAGACGCTCTCCAAGTACGACGTCCGCGTGGCGTCCTCGATCATGTGCTCCGACGTGGCGTTCAACATGACGGAAAACTCCGTATTCGCGAGCAAGGACGCGCGCCTTGCCGTGATTCACGCCATTGACAGGGACGTGCTCGTAAGCCTCGCGTACAACGGCTACGCCACGGTGACGGACTATCCCTTCTCGAAAAACATGTCCGACTATGAGGCGCGTTTCGGCAACCTCGGCCCGTATGCCATAGGCTATGACCCCGACCTTGCGAGGGAGTACGCCGAAAAGGCCGGAATCGTTGGCGGCTCGGAGGTTCGCATCATCACAAACGGCTCCGCCGACTACGTGACGATGGCGGAGGTCATCCAGGAGGAGCTCAAGGCGATCGGCGTGAACGCCGTCATCAACAATTACGACGCGGCGTCGTTCTTCGACGTGTCCTTTGACACGACGCGGTTTGACATCTCCCTGTACGCGACGGCCACCCCGGCCCTCATGGCCGCGGACGTCGCCTACACGACCTTCGCGTGGTCGGACGCCGGCTGGAGAGGCCCGGAAAAAGACAGGTTTGTCGAGGTCGGCTCGCAGCTCATGGGCACCTTTGACGACGCGCAGCGCCAGGATATGCTCTATGAGTGCCTGCAAATACTCGCGGACATCAACCCGACCTACGGCCTCTGCGATACACAGGCCGGAACGGCTGTTGCCAAGGGTCTCGGCGGCGTCGAGTTCTGGAGTCTCGGCGACGTGCGCTATCAGGACTGGTACTGGACTGAGTAAAATTTATACGGAGGGGGCAACAAGGTGATAAGGTACATAGTAAAGCGACTGCTGCTGATGATACCGATCCTGCTGGGGATCTCGCTGATCGTGCTGCTGCTGATCGACATCACGCCGGGCGACCCGGCGAGGTTAATCTTGGGCACACAGGCGACGCAGGAGCAGGTGGAGGCGCTTCGGGAGGAGATGGGACTGAACGACCCGCTGCCGGTGAGGTACGTGCGGTTCGTCGGAAACGCTCTGAAGGGCGACTTCGGGAAATCGTATACAAACTCAAGAAGCGTGTGGACGGAGATGATGCAGCGGTTCCCGTATACGCTGTTGATCGCGGGAATGAGCCTGATTCTGTCGGTGTTGATCGGAATCCCCTTGGGAGTTTACGCCGCAACGCACCAGTATACGTGGAAGGATAACGCGGCCATCGTGGCGTCGCTGTTCTGCGTGTCGATGCCGGGGTTCTGGTTCGCATTAATATTGGTGCAGATATTCTGCGTGAAGCTGAGGTGGCTGCCGCCGTCGGGCATAGAGAAGTGGCAGGGGTGGATACTTCCGACGGTGTCGCTGGCGCTCGGCTACGCCGCGGGAATCTCGCGGCAGATGCGCTCAAGCCTTCTTGAGGTAATCCGTCAGGACTACATCACAACGGCGAGAGCCAAAGGCCAGACAGAAGGAAAAGTGCTGTATCGTCACGCGCTGAAGAACGCGCTGATCCCGATCATCATGACGGTGGGCTCAATCTTCGGCATGTCGCTCGGCGGCGCGCTGATCGCGGAGGTCATCTTCTCGGTGCCGGGACTGGGCAGCTATACGCTGTCGGGGTTGTCCAATAGAGACTACCCGGTCATACAGGGCAGCGTGCTGTTTCTGTCGGCGCTGTTCAGCATAGTAATACTGCTCATAGACGTGATGTTCGCGTTCATCGACCCGCGGATACGGTCACAGTATGTGAGGAAGAAGAAAAAGGTGAAGGA
>JAISKU010000144.1 GCA_031261245.1 Oscillospiraceae bacterium
ATCCTCTCGATGCTCGTCATTCCGGTCATCTTCCACAGGCGCTTCTGGGGCTTCGTCGGCTTTGACGACTGCCATACGGAGCGCGAGTTCACGCACGACGAGGAGAATCTGCTGCGCTCCGGCGGTATGCTCATCGCCAACGCCATACTGCGCAACGAGATGACGGATGAGCTCGTCAAGGCGCGCGAGGCCGCGATTGCGAGCGCCGAGGCGAAGTCGGACTTCCTCGCGAACATGTCCCACGAGATGCGCACGCCGCTAAACGCCATAATCGGACTCTCGGAGCTCGCGCTCGACGAAGACGACATGGATGGCGGCGCTCGGGAGAGCTTTGAAAAGGTGTACAACTCCGGCGTGACGCTGCTCAGTCTCATAAACGACATTCTGGACATCTCGAAAATCGAGTCCGGCAAGTTTGAGCTCATCCCCGTGGAGTACGACACGCCGAGCCTCATAAACGACACCGTGACGCTGAACATCGTCCGCATCGGCTCAAAGCCCATCACCTTTGACCTGCACGTCGATGAGAACATGCCCGCCCTGATCCTCGGGGACGAGCTGCGCGTCAAGCAGGTGTTCAACAATCTCCTCAGCAACGCCTTCAAGTACACAAAGGAGGGCAGAGTGGACTGGTACATCTCGTCTGAGCGCGAGGGCGACGACGTGTGGTTCGTCTCAAGCGTCACCGACACGGGCATCGGCATCCGCCCGGAGGATGTGAAGAAGCTCTTCTCCGAGTACAACCAGGTGGACACGAAAAGCAACCGCAAAATCGAGGGCACCGGCCTCGGCCTATCTATCTGCAAGAACATGGTGGAGCTCATGGACGGCACAATCACCGTGGAGAGCGAGTACGGTGCCGGAAGCACGTTCACCGTGCGCTTCCGCCAGGGCGCGGTCGCCGGCGCGAGTCCGCTCGGCCCGACGGTCGCGGAAAATCTGCGCGGCTTCAAATACATCGACAACAAGCGCGACCGCAGCTCAAAGCTGCTGCGCGCGCAAATCCCCTACGCGCGCGTGCTCGTCGTGGACGACGTGTCCACCAACCTCGACGTCGCGAAGGGCATGATGAAGCCCTACGGTATGCAGATAGACTGCGTGACAAGCGGCCCCGCCGCCATAGAGCTCATCCGCGCCGGCGAGGTCAGGTACAACGCGATTTTCATGGATCACATGATGCCCGGCATGGACGGAATCGAGGCCACGAGGATCATCCGCGAGGAGATCGGGACGGACTACGCGCGCGATATTCCCGTCATCGCGCTCACGGCGAACGCCCTCGTCGGCAACGAGGACATGTTCCTCAAAAAAGGCTTCCAGGCGTTCCTGTCAAAGCCGATTGACATCATGCGCATGGACTTCGTCATCAACCACTGGGTGCGCGATAAGGACTTGGAGAAAAAGCTCGCCGCGGGCGAGCCGGAGCAGACCGCCGCGCCCGACGCGCGTAGCGGCCGGGAGAGACGGCACAACTTCGACAGGAGAACCAACCTCGACAGACGCATGGACGACGACGGCCTCGGCATCGACGGCATCGACCTCCAAAAAGGGCTCAAACGCTTCGGCGACGACGACGGCATCTACCTTGACGTCCTCAAATCCTACGTCGCGAACACGCCGCCGCTGCTGGAGAGTCTGCGCAAATACGCGCAGACGGATCTGCCGAACTACGGAATCGTCGTGCACGGTCTGAAAAGCAGCAGCCAAAGCATCGGCGCGGAGTCCATAGGAGCCCGTGCGGCGGCGCTTGAGACGGCCGCGAAGGCCGGCGACGCGGCGTTTGTCAACGAGAGAAGCGGCCACTTCATCGCGGCGGTGGAGACGCTGCTCGAGAGTCTTTCGGGACTGCTTCAGGAGCTCGCGGAGGTGGATCCCAAGCCGCGCAGGGAGTCCCCCGACGCGCAGGTGCTCGCGGAGCTGCTGGAGGCCAGCCGCGACTTCGACATAGACGGCGTGGATGAGGCGATGGAAAAGCTGGAGAGCTTTGAGTACGAGTCCGGCGGAGAGCTGGTGGAGTGGCTGCGGGCGCAGGTCAGCGTCGCGGGCTTCAAGAAGATTGCGGAGCGCCTTTCGCAGCAGTGAGCGCGCCCGCCGGGACGGTAATGGAAGTATAATGCAAACGCGAAACGCCCCTCCTTTTCGGAGGGGCGTTTTTTTGCTTGACAAATACCAAATAACGAGTAAAAAGCCCTAAAAGCGCTTGACATTTTGCCGATGTAGTGTATAATCGACAAAAGCAAGAACTATTTCCGGGATAGTCGTTGTAAATAATAAACAATTACTAAATTTCCATTAGAGGGGGTGTTGCGGGAGAAGAGAGACAAGGTACAGTAACTCAAAACCGCAGGCGCTGCGGAGCGCACACCCGCTAATTTTTATCGCGTTTTCGGAGACCACAATACTATAAATCTGGAGGAAACTATAGTGAAAAAGAATGTAAAAAGAGGAATCTCGCTCCTGCTGTGCTGCGTAATCATACTCGCGTTCGCGGCCTGTAAAAAGACAGACGGCGGCTCCGCCGCCACCACACCTCCCCCCGCCGACGGCGGCGGGACCCCCGCCCCCGGCGAATCAGCGGCGCCTCCCCCCGCGGCGTCCGGAAAAGACACGCTCACCGTGGCCGTCTCCGGCGACGGCGGCACGCTTGACCCGATCGGCGTCGGCGGCAGCGGCGGCTTCCTGAACGTCGTGCTGTGCTATACGGAGCCCCTCTGGGACTACAAGGCCGGCATGGAGTGGGTCGGCGTGCTCGCGACGAGCATTGACGAGGTGTCCTACACGCAGTACACGGTGCACATGCGCGAGGGCGTCAAATTCTCAAACGGCAACGACTTTACCGCGGAGGACGCGCTGTTCACGCTGAAGCTGTACGCGGCGGATCCCGGCCGCGGACTGTATACGCGCGCTCTCGACCTCGAGAATACAAAGGTCATAGACGACTACACGCTCGACCTGCGCCTGGCGTATTATGACTGCACACAGATACAGGGTCTCGGACAGGTGCTGATTGTCGACGCGGAGTCCTACAACGCCGAAACAGCGACGGTCAACCCGATAGGCACCGGCCCGTACGTCGTGAGTGAGTACGTCATCGGAAGCCACACGACGCTCAAGGCGCGCGACGATTACTGGGGCAAAAAGGCCGCCATACCGACCATAAAGTTTGTGGTTCTCAACGAGGATTCACAGGTGGTCAACGCCCTTGAGACGGAGACCATTGACGTGTCGAGAGTCCCGACGCAGGACATCGACTTTGTAAAGGGCTTCCCGGGCTTCAACGTCGGGATGGTGTATTCGGGTCTTTGCACGGATATCGGGTTCAACGTGACGGAGAACTCTATATTCAACGACGTGGACGCGCGCTTCGCGATTGCCCACGCCACCAACACGCAGGCCATAGTCGATCTCGTATACAACGGCTACGCCACGAAGTCGGATTACCCCGTCTCAATGGCCTCGATTGACTACGAGGCGCGCCTCGGCGGCCTGAATGACACGTATAAAATCGGCTACAACCTCGAGCTGGCGCAGCAGTACGCCGACAAGTCGGGGCTCACGGGCAAGAGGATAGTCATCATCACAAACGGCGCCACGCCCTTCATCACGATGGCCGAAATTCTTCAGGCGAACCTGAAGGACATCGGCGTTGACGCCGTAATCAACAACTACGACGCGGCGAGCTTCTTCTCCGTCACGACGGATCCGACCATGTACGACCTCACGGTGAACCAGACGGCCGCCCCGACCCTGATGGCCGCCGACATGCTTTACAACTACGTCCTGTTCTCCTCGGCACTCAGCGCCGGCGGCTGGCCGGGGTTTGAGCGGTTCATGGAGCTCGGCGCCGGCCTCATGGCGACGCCTTCGGCTGCGGAGCGCAGCGACACGCTCTATGAGATGTCCAAGATATTCGTGGACGCGTGCCCGTGGTTCGGCGTCTGCGACCTCCAGAACGCGACCGCGTACTCCAAGGATATCGTGGGCTTTGAGTATTGGGGAATCGGCGACGTGCGATATCAGGACTGGTCCTTCGCCTCATAGTATCATTATCGTCATATTGTGCGCTGCGGTATAAAAACCACAGCGCACAAATGCACCACTAACATATTCAGAAAGGACATGGAAATGAGCGATTTGAAGTACGAGAAGCTTGTATTCAGGTTTGAGCCCGAGTATCTCGACAAGTCGGTGGACGGGACGAAAATAAAGGACGCCAGCGCGCAGGCGTATTTTCGCGGCGCGTGTCAGATACCGGGTTCGGAGTTCAACATCGGTTTCGGCCTCGTCACCGCCCCCGGGGTGGTTGACCCGTATCCGCACAGGCACTACGCGGACGAGTATCTTATTTTCGGTTCCGAAACGCTTAACTCAAAGGACTGGGACGCGCATGTGGAGCTCACGCTCGGCATAGGCGACGACGCCGAGACGTACAGCATCGACGAGCCCACGACGGTTCGCATCCCCGCCGGAATCTGGCATTGCCCGCTGAACTTCGTGCGGGTGACGAAGCCGGTGTTCTTCCAGCCCGCGCTGCTTCAGGGCATGTTCGGCGGAACCTACATGATGCCCGACGGCGAGAGGGAGATGTACTACAACGGTCAGATTCAGTGCGTCCTTGACCCGGATAAGAAGTGCGACGCGTGTAAAAAGTGTCTCACGGCCGACTGGAGAAAATAGCGGTTTTTCGGCGGACAAAGTAAATTTTGAAAGGAAAGAAAACGATGAGCGATCTCAAATACGAAAAACTGTTCTATCATAACAGGCCGGAAAAAGGCTCAAAATTCATCGACGGCACGTATAGAGAGAACGAAAACCAAGAGGTTTTCGGCGTCGGCTTCCGCGGCGCGTGTCAGATTCCGGGCTCCGGCGCGAACATCGGCGGCGGCCTTGTCAGAGACCCCATTTTCATCGACCCGTACCCGCACAAGCACCCGTCGGATGAGTATCTCGCGTTTCTCGGCCCCCCGTCGGACAGATACGACTTCGACGCGTATATCGAGTTTACGCTCGGCCTCGGCGAGGACGCCGAGATGTACGTCATCGACCGGCCCACGATAGTCCGAATCCCCGCGAACATGTGGCACTGTCCGCTCAACTTCATCCGCGTGGGCAAACCGCTGTTCTTCCAGGTCTCGCTGATGCAGGGCGGCTTCGGCGGCACATATTTAATGCCGGAGGGCATACAGGAGCTCGCGTTTAACGGCGTGATCGACTGCGTAATGGACCCGAATAAGCTGTGTGACGCGTGTCAGAAGTGTCTCACGCTCGACTGGAGAAAATAGCCGCGGCGCGCATCTGCGCGCGGCGCTAAAATAGTATGAATAGGAGGGGGCAACAAGGTGATAAGGTACATAGTAAAGCGACTGCTGCTGATGATACCGATACTGCTGGGAATCTCGCTAATCGTGCTGCTGCTGATTGACATCACGCCGGGCGACCCGGCGCGGTTAATCCTCGGCACACAGGCGACGCAACAGCAGGTGGATGATCTGCGGGAGGAGATGGGGCTGAACGACCCGCTGCCGGTGAGGTATGTGCGGTTCGTCGGAAACGCTCTGAAGGGCGACTTCGGGAAATCGTATACAAACTCAAGAAGCGTGTGGACGGAGATGATGCAGCGGTTCCCGTATACGCTGTTAATCGCGGGAATGAGCCTCATACTGTCGGTGCTGATCGGAATACCGCTTGGAGTTTACGCGGCAACGCACCAGTATACGTGGAAGGATAACGCTGCCATCGTGGCGTCGCTGTTCTGCGTGTCGATGCCGGGCTTCTGGTTCGCATTAATATTGGTGCAGATATTCTGCGTGAAGCTGCGGTGGCTGCCGCCGTCGGGCATAGAGAAGTGGCAGGGCTGGATACTGCCCACGGTGTCGCTGGCGCTCGGCTACGCCGCGGGAATCTCACGCCAGATGCGCTCAAGCCTTTTGGAGGTAATCCGCCAGGACTACATCACGACGGCGAGGGCGAAAGGCCAGACAGAGGGTAAGGTGCTGTACAGACACGCGCTGAAGAACGCGCTTATCCCGATCATCATGACGGTGGGCTCAATCTTCGGCATGTCGCTCGGCGGAGCGCTGATTGCCGAGGTCATCTTCTCGGTGCCGGGACTCGGCAGCTATACGCTGTCGGGGTTGTCGAACAGAGACTATCCGGTCATACAGGGGAGCGTGCTGTTTCTGTCGGCGCTGTTCAGCATAGTAATACTGCTCATAGACGTGATGTTCGCGTTCATCGACCCGCGGATACGGTCACAGTATGTGAGGAAGAAGAAAAAGGTGAAGGA
>JAISKU010000048.1 GCA_031261245.1 Oscillospiraceae bacterium
TGTTACTATACTCCACGCTGTTAAATACGGAGGAGTTCCCGAGTGGTCAAAGGGGGCAGACTGTAAATCTGTTGGCTCCGCCTTCGGTGGTTCAAATCCACCCTCCTCCACCACAAACACGCAAGTGCAAAAAAAGCCCGCGACGGTTGTCGCGGGCTTTTTGCTACGCTTTTTTTGAGGCGGCGCGATTGCGCAGGTTTTTGACGATTTCAACTATCGGGATAATGCTCGCCGCGAGCACGAGCGAGGCCGCGAGCAGCGGGAGAGACAGCGGTACGAGCCGGAACACGTCGTTCAGACCCGGGATATAGATCACCGCGAGCGTCACGACGAACGAGATCGCGAACGAGCCAAGGAGCCATCTGTTGCCGAGAAAGCCGGAGCCGTCCGCGAACAGCGACCGGCGCACAAAGCGCAGATTGAACGAGTGGAACCCCTCCACCATCGACAGCGTGGCGAACGCCATCGTGACCGCGGCGGCGGGATTGCCCGGCGCGAATTTGCGCCCGAGGAAGAACGACACGAGCGTGAGAAGCGCGATTATCGCGCCCTGATACAGGACGTTTACGCCCAGCCCGTCGGCGAAGATGCCGGCGCTTGAGTCGCGCGGGGGTTTTTGCATGATGTCCTCCTCGCCCTCCTCCATGCCGAGGGCGATTGCGGGCAGGCTGTCCGTGATGAGGTTTATCATGAGAATGTGAATCGGCGCGAAGAGCTGTACGTTTACGATGGACGCCACGAACAGCGAGAGCACCTCGGAGAGGTTCGAGGAGAGCAGGAACTGGATTGTCTTTTGGATATTGTCGAAGATTTTGCGGCCCTCCGCGACGGCGGCGACGATAGTTGCGAAATTGTCGTCCGCGAGAATCATGTCGGACACGCCCTTTGACACGTCGGTGCCGGTGATGCCCATGCCGATGCCGATGTCGGCGGTTTTGAGCGCGGGCGCGTCATTCACGCCGTCGCCCGTCATCGCGCTGATGTTGCCGAGCGCCTGCCACGCTTTGACGATGCGGACTTTGTGCTCCGGCCGGACGCGGGCGTAGACGGAATACTTCACGACGTCGCGCGCGAAGTCCTCATCGCTTATTTTCTCAAGCTCCGCGCCCGTGATCGCCTCCGAGTCGTCCTTTATGACGTCGATCTCCTTTGCGATCGCGACGGCGGTGTCCAGATGGTCGCCGGTTATCATTATGGGGCGGATTCCCGCCTCGCGGCAGGTTCTTATCGCGTCCTTGACCTCCGGGCGGACGGGATCCACCATGCCGACGACGCCGAGGAACGTCAAGTCGCGCTCCAGCGAGTCGGGCTCAAAGTCTGCGGGGAGCGCGTCATGCTCGCGATACGCCGCGCCGAGGACGCGCAGCGCCTTTCCCGCCATGGTTTTGTTGAGCGCGAGTACCTCCGCGCGCCTCGCCTGCGTCATCGGGACGGGCGCGCCGCTCGCGTCGAGGCAGCGCGTACACTTTTTCAAGAGCTCATCCACCGCGCCCTTTGAAAACTGGAGAAAGCCGGACTTCGTGCGGTGTACCGTGGACATCATCTTGCGCACCGAGTCGAACGGCGCCTCCCCGACGCGGGGCATAGCCGTCTCGAGCTCGGTTTTGTTCAGGTTCTGCGTCAGCGCGTACTGCACGAGCGCGCTCTCCGTCGGCTCGCCGACGATATCGCCGTCGGAGGATATCGCGGAGTCGTTGCACAGCGCCATGGCGGCGGCGATGCGCGCCGCGCTGCCCTGAGTGTGCGTCTCCACCACGGTCATCTTGTTCTGAGTCAGCGTGCCGGTCTTGTCGGAGCAGATGATGCGGGCGCAGCCGAGGGTCTCGACTGCGGTGAGCTTGCGGATAATCGCGTTTTTCTTCGCCATTTTTGACACGCCGATGGACAGGACGATGGTGACGACGGCGGCCAGCCCCTCCGGAATCGCGGCGGTGGCGAGGCTTATCGCGAGCAGGAGCAGCTCCAGCGTATGCTCTCCCTTAAAGCCGCCGTCGCGAATCAGGCCGACGGCGAAGATGAGCGCGCAGACGCCGAGCACCACAACGCTGAGTACCCGGCCGAGCTGGTCGAGCTTGTTTTGCAGCGGGGTCTTGCTGTCCGTCGCGCCGGAGATGATGGCGGCGATTTTGCCCATCTCGGTGTCCATGCCGATGGCGACGACGACGGCCGAGCCGCGCCCGTAGACGACACTCGACCCCATATAGGCCATATTCACGCGGTCGCCGAGGGGCACGTCCTCCTCCGACACGATCGCGGTCGCGCGCTTCTCCGCCGGGACGGACTCGCCCGTGAGGGAGGACTCCTCGATTTTCAGCGACGCGCACTCTATAATCCGCACGTCGGCGGGGACGAAGTCGCCCGCCTCGAGCAGGACGATATCGCCGCGCACAAGCTCCTCCGAGTTGATGCGCGTGACCTCGCCGCCGCGCCGGACGCGGGCGGTTGTGTACGACATTTTTTTGAGCGCGTCGATCGCCTGCTCCGCCTTGTTCTCCTGAAAGATGCCGAGGAAGGAGTTGATGACGACGACGGCGAGGATTATGATGGTGTCGCTTATCTCCCCGAGCGCGCCGGAGACGATCGCGGCGACGAGGAGGATTATGATCATGGGGTTCGCGATCTGGGCGAGGAGTTTCGCCGCAAAGCTTTTCGGCTTCGCCTCCTCGAGTCTGTTCATGCGCGCGGGATCTGTCGCGAGGGCGACGGCCTCACGCGATAAGCCGTCGGAGCCGCTTGAAAGTGCCGCCAGAACCTCGGCGGCGCTTTCGGAGTAATATTTCATTGACAATCCTTTCCTGTCAGCTGTTTTTGATGACCAACCCGTCTATCAAATCGGCGACGTCCTCGATATAGTCGAGCGTCTCCTCCATTGTGTCGAAGATCTGCTTCCACTTCATGAGCTGGATGGCGTCCTTTTCGTCCCTGAACATCTTTTTGAGCACCGAGCGGTGCAGCACGTCGCCCTTTGCCTCCACGTCGTTGACCTCGATGATGAGGTCGTTGAGCTTTTTTGAGCTTTTGAACAGGTGGAATTCCGACACGAGCGTGCTAAGTGAGCGGCTCCCCTCGAGAATGAGCTTCGCCATCTCCTTTGCCTCGGGCTTCACGTCCTCGATGGACATGACGTCGAGCAGATTCGCCACGTCCTCAATCGTGTCCGTGATGTCGTCGAACGCGTTTGCGACCTGCACGATGTCCTCGCGGTCGATAGGGGTGACGAAGGAGCGGTTGAGCTCGTGCATGAGCTCGTGAAGCTGTTCATCAGCGTGGTGCTCCGTGTCGTGGATTTTCTCCGCCTTGTTCTGCACGTCGGTGTAGTCCTCGAGCATTTCCACAAGCTGCTCCGCAGCTTTTTCGCACAGCGCCATCTGTTTTTCAAACTGCTCAAAATAATTATAATTCTTCTTTGCCATTTTGTTACCTCACTTACTTTTCAGAATATATGGATGAATAATTTCGTCATCAAAAACGCGATGAGGCCGCAGCCGGGGAAGGTGAGCACCCACGCGAGCACCATCTCCTTGACGATGCTCCAGTCCACCGAGCGTATGCGGCGCGACGCGCCGACGCCCATTATCGCGGTCGTTTTCGTGTGCGTAGTGGATACGGGAATACCGAGCAGGGACGAGCCGAGCAGACAGACGGCGGCGCTCAGGTCCGCGGAGAAGCCCTGATACTTCTCGAGCTTCACCATGTCCATGCCGACGGCCTTGATGATTTTCATGCCGCCGACGGAGGTTCCCAGACCCATGACGAGGGAGCACAGCACCATGACCCACAGGGGAATGGTGAAGCTGCCCGCGGCGTTGCGCGACACGAGGCCGTTGTAGAACAGCGTGAGCATGAACACGCCCATGAATTTCTGCCCGTCCTGCGCGCCGTGCAGAAAGGCGTTCGCGGCGGCGGAGAGCGCCTGCCCGACGGTGAAGAATTTGTCGGCGCTTCGCCTGTTGACGTGCGTGAAGATTTTCTGAATGAGCTTCGCGACGTAGAAGCCGCCGCCGAAGCCGATTATTGAGGAGATAACGAGGCCGATGAGCACCTTGCTCCACTCCGCCATGTTCACGGCGCCGAGGCCGCCCATCGCCAGCGCGGAGCCGGTGATGCCCGCGATGAGCGAGTGGCTCTCACTCGTCGGGATGCCGAAGTACCACGCGCCGACAGACCACGCGACGATTGAGAAGAGCGCCGCCGCGAGGGCGATCTGGGGCTCATTCGCGCCGCCCTCAAAGCTGACCATGTTGCTTATCGTCTCCGCGACCTCGGAATTGATAAAGGTCATCACGAGAACGCCGAGGAAGTTGAGAATGACCGCCATCGTTATCGCGGTGCGCGGGCGCAAAACGCGCGTCGAGACGGCGGTGGCGATCGCGTTCGGCGCGTCCGTCCAGCCGTTGACAAAGATCACGCCCAGCACCAATAGCCCGGTAATAATGAGAGGTATAGACAATCGGGTCACCTGCCTTCCACGCGAATCATAATACATCGCGGGATGTTTTGCAACTGTTTTTTGCTGCGGGCGGGAGATTGGTCGGGGGAAATATTATAAAAATATTACGAAGTATCGAGATATTTTACAAAAACGCAGAAAGAAAGTCACACGCGGACTATTGACAGCGGGGCGGCGGGAGTGTTATTCTCACGTTGAAAAAGGGAGGAAAGGAAGCATGGCCGAGGGAAAAAAGAAGCTTACGGAGTTCCCCGTGACGGAAAAGGAAAAAAATCTTATCAAATACATGCGGAATATCAGTTTCGGCGAGATTCAGGTCTTTATCCAGGAGCAGGAGCCGGTACGGGTGGAGAGGACGACGACAAGCACAAAGCTGTGAGCCGCAGAGCGGACTGACCGAACAACGGAGGTCCCTTGCAAAAACCG
>JAISKU010000133.1 GCA_031261245.1 Oscillospiraceae bacterium
AGCATTTTCGCGCGGCCGCCCTTGTCCTCAAGCACCGCGTTCGTGGCGAGCGTGGTCGAAAGTGAGACGAGCAGCGCGCCGCGTATGAGCTCCGGCGGGAGCATGTCGAGCGCCTGCCCGATTCCCACCGAGAGGTTTTCGCGCGTCGTGAGCGCCTTGCCCTTTGCGAGGAGGGTTTCCGACTCAAAATCATATGCGACCGCGTCGGTGTAGGTGCCGCCGGTGTCGATCCCTATTCCGATTTTCATGCTTCCCTTATGTATATCGCGTCCATCGGACACTTTTTTACGCAGATGCCGCAGGCGATGCACTTTGTCGGCTGCTCGCGCTCCTTGCTGAACACCATGACGCCGAACGGACACGCCTCGACGCATTTTCCGCAGCCCTTACACTTCGACTTGTCGATCATGTATACGCCCTTGTCGTTCTTTGCGATCGCCTCGAGCGGACACGCGCGCGAGCACGCGCCGCACTGGACGCAGACGGAGAGCTTTGTCACGCCGTCCTTTTCGCCGACGTGGATGCAGGACAGCGCGGGGTCGTACCTCTTGTAAAACGCCTCCGAGCACGCGATTTCGCACGTGAGACACGTCATACACCTGTTTTCCTTGTTTACCGCAAGAGCTTTCATAAATATCCTCCGGATTTATCTTATTTATAGAACGTGTGGCCGTATACGTACGCCTCGTTTTGCAGCACCGCGTTCCAGTGCGCCGTCCGCTTGTCGTCGAGCGAGCCGGGCGTGTACGCCGCCGCGAGCATGTACCCGCCGTTCGGCGCGTAGGCGTCGAACGCGTCGCGTACCGACTGGCGTATCTCCTCGTCGGTGACGTCGGCCTCGATGAGCCGTCCGCGCCCCTCCCAGCCGCCGCCGATGACGAGATGGCGGCCGAATTTCGCCTGTATCGCGTGAATGTCGTTGACGAGCTGCACGGGCTCCCACGAGTTGACGCCGATTCTCACGAGGTCGTCGAAGAACACGGCGCTCGCCCCGCAGTTGTGCATGTTAATCGGCACGCCGCGGTTGCGGGCGAGCCGCGCGAGGTCGTCGTACAGCGGCAGCAGGAATTCGCGGTACATCTCCTCGGAGATGAACGGCGCGCGCTCCGCCGCGACGTCGTCGGAGAGGGAGAGGAAATCGGGCTGCACATAGTCAAACAGGTTCGTCTGAACCGTCATGTAGTACTCGTGCATGTAGGCGTAGAGCTCCTTGACCGCGTCGGGCTCCTCATAATACGACAGCAGACCCTCCGTGAAGCCCATGAAGCCCATGAGGTGCAGGAAGTACCCGCCGCCGCCCGACATGCCCATCGCCACGTTCTTTCTGTCGTAGGGCAGCTTGTCGAGCCCGTCCTTCGCCACGCGCTCCCAGTCGATATTCGACAGGTCGGGCGCCTTTATCACGTCGCGCCAGTTGCGGATATCTTTCAGGATAAACGCGCCGGGTTTGGGCAGACAGAAGCCGCCGACGGCGTTGACGGACTCCACGGGCACGCCCCAGAGGTCCTTGCCGGTGGACATGTCTCCCATGAACAGATTCGACCCGAACGACATGTTCGGAGGGTCGTCGTCTACGCCGGGAAGCGCGCCGTAATAAGAAAAGGAAGGAACCCATTCCGGTATATCCCCGCGCAGGACTCTCAAAAAGTTCTCTTTCGGTGTAAGATGTGCCATTGTCGTCTCCTCACATTTCTATTTATTTTTGTGTGTCGCACTCCTTTAGGGACGTGCAGATTATACATCCGTACGGCGGAAAACGCAATATTATTGTGCAAATTTTCGACGTCGCGCATTTTTTCTCATCACAACCCAAAAAATAACTTGATTCGCACGCGCTTCCGTATTATAATCAATAAAAACCGTCCAATCGGAGGAATGAACATATGATAAATCGCCCGATATACCTGGAGCGCGTCTTTGCCGAGACGGAAAAGCCCGTGGTTAAAATCCTTGTCGGAATGAAGCGCTCCGGCAAGTCCTCAATACTTCAGCTCGTGCGGGAGGAGCTCGCCGCGCTTGGCGTGGCGAAGCAAAACATCGTCGCCCTGAGCTTTGAGGGGCTGGAGAACGCCGAGATAACGGACTCCTCGGAGCTTTACGACGCGGTGACGCGCCGCGTCGGGGCGGCTCCGGGGCGCATTCACATATTCTTTGACGAGCCTCAGCGCGTCTACGGCTGGGAGAAGGCCGCGCTGCACCTGCTGCACGACTTCGACTCCGACATTTACGTCTCCGGCTCGAACAGCTCCGTGATCTCCCCGTCCGTCACCGCGATTCTCGACGACCGGTACAGCATATTCGAGGTCAACCCGCTGTCGTTTTCGGAGTACCTCACGTTCCGCGAGGGCTACACGGCGCCGGAGGACACGGCGCGTGAGCTCGCGCGGTACATCATGACGGGCGGCTTCCCCGCCCTGCACATGCGTATGCACACGCAGGAGGAGGCGTACACCCACGTGCGGGATATCATGAGCGCCGCCGTCTGGGGCGACGTCGTGGGCTCACACCAGCTGCGCCGCGCCGACCAGCTCGTGCGCATAATCCGCTTCGTGTTTGAGAACGTGGGGCGCACCTTTTCGGCGAAATATCTCTCCGACAGCCTCAAGGGCGAGAACAAGGAGATAAATATCGAGACGGTGTACACGTACCTTGAGCGCCTTGAGAACGCGTACATAATCTCGCGCTGCAGCAGATACGACTTGCAGGCGGAGGAGCCTCTTAAAACTCAGGAGAAGTTCTACCTCGCGGATCCCGCGCTGCGCTTCGCGATGCTCGGCTTCTCGCCAGACACCGTCGGCAAGTCGATTGAGAACATCGTATACCTCGAGCTCGCGCGGCGCGGATACCGCGTCTACATCGGAAAGTACGGGCGGCGCGAGATTGACTTCACCGCGATGCGCGGCGATGAGCGCGTGTATATCCAGCTCGGGCGCGAGGTTCACCCCGGGAGGAACGAGAACGACGCGTTCAACACGCTCGCGGCGCTGCGCGACAA
>JAISKU010000134.1 GCA_031261245.1 Oscillospiraceae bacterium
CGCCTCGGCGTCAAATCAGGGCGCTGGCGGCAGCAGCCCGGCGGGGCGGGCGACGCCGTCAAAGCTCGATTACGGCGCGTACTACCTCGCGGAGGGCGTCTACTCGGGCTCCGCCATCGGATATGGCGGCACGCTGTCCGTGGACGTCACGGTTTCCGGCGGCGAGATCTATGATGTGACGGTCACGCAGACGAGAGAGGACGCGAGCTATTATAACAGCGCAAAACCGCTCCTCGGCTCGGTGGAAGCCGGAAACTCAACTAAGCTTGACACGGTATCCGGCGCGACGTATTCCTCTCTGGCGATTCTCGCGGCAGTGGACGACGCGCTGGAGGACGCGATTCTCGCGAGCCGCGCCGTCGGCTTGGGCGCCTACGCCAAAGCGCCGATTGAACGCTACAGCCCCGCGCTCACCTACACGCTCTCCGACGTCGAGGGTGCCCTCGACACGCGGCTTCTGTACCTCGGCGGCGATTACTTCGCTGTGGCGGAGAGCGGCGCGAACGTCACGCTGTCCTCCGCCGAAAAGGTCAGCACCGGGCCGAAATACGTGCTTGACGTCACAAAGACGACGACCGGCGCACCGCTCACGGTATCCGTCGCGGCCGCAAATGACGCCGGCGGCGAAATCAAGGAGGACTACTCGGTTCAAATCGTGCCGTACTACTTTAACAACGGCGCGAACAAGGTTCTGGCGCGCATCACATTCGACGAGCATACATACACCGCGAACGGGCTATCCGGAGAAAACGCCGTGCAGTTTACGGAGAATCACGCTTACTTTGAGCAGCTAACGGACAGCGTAAACTCACAGCTCACCAAAACACTCACGGGCAAGTCGTCCTCGGTGGACGGCGTGAGCGGCGCAACAGTCTCCTACAACGCGTTTTTACAGGCGCTGACCGCCGCGGGTTACTCATATCCCACGGGGCAGGAGCCCGATGTGCTGAAAGAGGATACGACCGTCACGGGCGAATTTACGACGGGCGACGTCGGGCTTGTGAGTAAGGCGATAATAGTCAACGCGTCGCGCAGCCTCGCGGGCGCGGTGATAAAATACGCCCCCGCGGGCGGCGGAACGGTCACGCGCGAAGCCGTGGCGGACACTTTCGCGAGCAAAGTCTACCGCAACGAGGGCGCGACGTTCACCGTCGGCGAGAGCTACACCGTAAAGGTCACGTTCCCCGACTTCGCGTTTGAGAAAACGCTGAAAGTTCTCGATGCGAGCAACCTCTACGTTCTGATGAACATTCCGTACACGGAATTCTTCGCCGCCGAGGGTCTGACGACTACAACGACGGTGGACGCGGTGTCCTCGCCCACGACGAAGTTCACAAATCAGTACAGCGGCGGCGCGTATTCTGGCAATTCCGGCGAGTTCCGCGCGTACCTCGGCGCGAGCTTCTCCGTGAAAATCCGCGCCAACGACTACGTCGCGCTTTTGAACAACCTCGAAGCTCTGCGGGAGAATCTCCCAGAGGTGAAGATGTACGACGGCAAGGGCTACAACGACGAGCTTGAGGACACGACCTCCTTCGCTACGACTGTTCTGACCGAGCTTCCTGAGGCGTACAAAGTCGCGTCCAAAGTCGGCGACGCGTTCACGTTCTCGGCTGTCGTCGGCGGCACCTACACCATCGACACAGCCGCCACCTACACGCCCTCTACGCTCGCGGTAAAATACGGCAGCGAGACGCAGTACGGCGAGTACGAGCTCGATTTCAGCCCCGGAAACAACAACAATTTTCCCGTCTCCGGCTCCGGCTGGGCGGGCGAGGCCACGGGCGGGCGCGGCGTCGCGGGTGACCCTACCGTCGGCATCACGCTCTCCGACGGGACAAAGGCGTGGTTCCAAATCTCCACCGCGCTGCTTGTGACGGACGCGAACATCTACCCACTGCGCCCGCTCGAGAATATCTGGTGGGGCAGCTCCTACGGGCTTGAAATCGGTCTGCCAGCCGGAATAACGACGGCGCACCACACCTCGTTCAAAATCTCCACCGCGCCCTACCTCTCCCTCCCCGGTGAGACGGTGAAAAAGGTGGTGTTCATCACCGACAAGGGCTACTACGAATTTGAGTGGGACGTTTATCTGAAAACCATACTCACGGCCGGCGACTACACCTTGAGCGTTGACAACGCCGTAACCACCGACGGCGCAACGGCGGTCACCGCTTCCCTGCCCGCCGGTTTTGTCCCCGGCGATTTCAAAATCACACTCACCGAGGGTAGAAACGTCACCGACGTCACGGCGGACTTCACTGTCGACTTGACCGCGGGCACAATCACTTGGATCGCCGCCGACGCGGGCGCTTACACCCTCGCGGTCAGTGATACGAGCGGCGCCTACGCGGGCGTAACCGCGGAGTTCACAATAATCTAATCAAATTGGAGTGATTTCCATTGCTTTTCCTGATTTCTCTCTGTGCCGCTGCGACTTTTGTCGCAGCGGCGCGCGGACAGCTCAAAAAACACCCGTACATATTCTACGGCGCGGCGGTTGCGCTCGCAATTTTTATGGCTTCCGGCGACTTCGCCGCCTCGCCCGGGTGGGTGCGCGACTACGTGATCGCGCCGTTTCAGCGCGGCGCGTTTGCGACAGCGCTGTTCGCCGTCGTTATGTACACGGGCGCGCTGAAAAACGGCTCGCGACTGATGAAAATACTGCTGCCGATTCGCGCGGAGCTCTCGATTTTCGCGTCGATTCTCATATTCACGCACAACGTATTTTTCGGCAAGACGTACTTCAAGAACCTGTTCGTCCCGCCAACGGGGCTCGCCGCCGCGCTGTGGACGGCGCAGACCAAAATCGCGGCAATACTGTCGCTGGTTATGCTGTGCATACTGCTGCCGCTGTTCGTAACCTCGTTTCCTCAGGTGCGGAAAAAGATGGACTCGAGGAGCTGGAAACGCCTGCAACGTCTCGCCTACGGCTTTTACGGGCTGACGTATATCCACGTGATGGTGCTGTCGATTCCGTATGCGCGTCAGGGCAAAGGCGGCTACTCGCTGACGGTCGCGGCGTACAGCGCCGTGTTCCTCGTCTACGCGGCTATGCGCGTTCACAAGGCGCTGTCGAAATCGCACAGGGCGCTCGTCTCCGGCGTCCTCCCGTCCCTGACGGCGGCGGCGATGCTGGCCATCGTTTGCGCACTGACCTTCAAGGCTCCGCCCGCGCCGTCCGCAGTGCCCGCCGTCACCGCAATAGCGGAAGCGCCGCCGCTCGCGCAGTTTGAGCCGTCCGCCGAGCCGGTTGCCGAGCCGAGTGCCGTCACCCCGACGTCGGAGCCGACAATAGAACCGACGGAAACACCGCCTGAGCCGTCAGCCGAACCCGCCGCAATTATCCTAACGCCGGAACCGACCCGGACGCCTGCGGCGGCGGCTTCACCCGACGCAGCCCTCGAAACCGCACCAGCGCCCACCCCCGCACCGACTCCCGAACCAACAGCCGCCCCGGAACCCGCGCCGACACCCACCCCGACGCCGACGCCCGAGCCGCTCAAAACGAAATACGTGGACGGCACGTTTACCGGTACGGGCGAGGGCTATTCGGGCAAAATCACCGTGAGCGTGACGATTTCCGGCGACGTCATAACCGCAATTTCGCAGGTGTCGAACGCCGACGACGCGGTATTTTTTGAATTCGCGTGGGACGAGGTGTCGGGCGCGATTCTGTCGTCGCAGTCCGCGAGCGTGAGCGCGGTGAGCGGCGCGACGTTCAGCTCCGAGGGCATCAAATCCGCCGTTGCGGACGCGCTGAAAAAGGCGTTGAACCGATGAAAACTACGAAATCCGCATGGATAATTGTCGCGCTGCTGCTACTGATTTCATTATTCGGCTGCAAGTCAAACGATCCGCCGCCGGTCGCCGAAACGGAGCCGCAGACCGCGTGGCTGTTTGCGATGGACACGGTGATGCAGCTCACGGCATACGGCGACAACGCCGCCGAGGGACTTGCGTCGGCGCAGGCGGCAATCCTTGAGCTTGAGTCGCTCGTCTCCGTCACCGGCGAGAACAGCGAGATTTTCCGCGTAAACAGCGGCTCCGTCGCGCCTTTCGCCGTGTCGGGCATAACCGCCGAGCTGCTTGAAACGGCTCTCGCGTTCTGCGCGCGCACGGACGGCGCGATGGACGTCTCCATTTATCCGATTGTAAAGGCGTGGGGCTTCACGACGGACGCGTACCGTGTGCCGTCAGATGCGGAGATCGCGGCGCTCCTGCCGCTCGTGGACTACACCGCGGTCGATTACGACGCGGCGGCGCGCACCGTCCGAATCCCCGGGGGCGCGCAGCTCGATCTCGGCTCAATCGCAAAGGGCTACTCCGGCGACCTCGCGATTGACGCGATAAAGTCCGTCGGCGTCGCCTCCGCGCTCATCTCCCTCGGCGGCAACGTCCAGACGCTCGGCGCGAAGCCGGACGGCAGCGCGTGGCGCGTCGCCGTGCAGAACCCCGAAGCTCCGGAGGACTACGCGGGCGTGGTGGAGGTCGTGAACAAGGCGGTGATAACCTCCGGCGGGTATGAGCGGTATTTCGTCGGTGACGACGGCGAGGTATACTGGCACATCATGAATCCCGCAACGGGAAAACCCGCGAAAAGCGGGCTGATCTCCGTGACGATTATCGGCGAATCCGGTGCGCTGTGCGACGCGATGTCCACTCCGCTGTTCGTAATGGGCTTGGACGCGGCCGCCGGACACTGGCGCGAATACGGGGATTTCGAGGCGGTGTTTATCACGGAGAACCATGAGCTTTATATCACTGAGGGCTTGGAGGGCAGCTTTTCGCCGCTCGGAAATTACGCGGATACAAATGTGACGGTGATACGCAGATGAAGCTCCTGAAAAGTACGAAATTCTGGGTCGCGGCAATCGCCGTCCTGCTCGCCGCGTCCGCAGTTGCGGCAAGCGCACTCTCGCGCGTATCGTTCAAAGGCGCTGTCGCAAACGTCTATCTTGACGGCGAGCTTATCCGCGCGATAGCGCTCGACGGCGTCACGTCCGGCTATTCCTTTGAGGTCGAGGACGACGACGGCGGTCACAACACTATAACGGTGGAGCGCGGACGCATTCGCGTGTCCGACGCGGACTGTCCCGACCTGATTTGCGTAAAGCAGGGGTGGATTTCAAACGGCGTGACGCCCGTCGTCTGTTTGCCTCACAGGCTTTTGATTGAAATTGTCGGCGCGGCGCAGTCGTTTGACGCGGCGTCGTGACGCGGAGGGGACGTAAATGTATAAACCGAAAAACAAGATCGCGCTGATGACGTATTCCGCGGTTTTGACCGCAATCGCGCTGACGATTTTTATGGTGGAGAACCAAATTCCCGCGCTCGTGCCGGTGCCGGGCGTGAAGCTCGGTCTTGCGAATATCGTGACGGTTTATGCGATGTATAGCGTCGGACCCGCGCCGGCGTTTATGATACTCATCGTGCGCATACTGCTCGGCGGAATTTTCTCAGGGCGGATCGTGTCGCTGCTGTACAGCCTGTGCGGCGGACTTCTGTGCTATCTCGCGATGCTCGCAATGCGTAAGCTCCTCGCGCCGAAACAGATTTGGATATGCTCTGTTATCGGCGCGGTTTTTCACAATCTCGGGCAAATTCTCGCCGCGATGGCGGTGATGGGAACCGTGTCGATTATTGTCTATCTGCCGATACTGCTGGTATCCGGCATTATCGCGGGATTTTTCACGGGACAATGCGCGCAGCTGCTTGTGAAGTGGCTCGGCGCGAAGTGAAATAAGCCAATCAAAGTTACTCTATTGCGCCACATACTCCGCGCCGCG
>JAISKU010000174.1 GCA_031261245.1 Oscillospiraceae bacterium
ATCAAGGTCATCAAGGAAGTCCGCGCCATCACGGGTCTCGGCCTGTCAGAGGCGAAGGCGCTCGTCGAGGCGGTGCCCGCGAAGATCAAAGAGGGCGTCAACAAGGACGAGGCCGCCGAGGTCAAGGCGAAGCTCGAGGCCGCAGGCGCGAAGGTAGACGTAAAGTAATAGCCGCACAGATACGAACTCCCCCGATTACTCGGGGGAGTTCTTGTTATTATTCTCTTTTATTTGAATACCCACACGTCGTCAATTCCGTGCTCACTAAGCATCTTGTTCAGCTCGCCCGAGTGCGCGGCCAGTTCACGCATGTTATACAGATGAACGCCTATCTGGCTTTTGCCGAAATGGGCTCTCTCCGGCTCTATCGGAGCAGTTACGCCGTCGTCGTCAAGCGCCGCAAGAGAGCTTTGCGCCCTTTTGATAACTTCATCATAGTAGGAGAGAAACGCTTTTTTATCGGGAAGCGTTTCGGCGGTGGCCTCCATCCAATTGCCATAGGGGAGCTTTGACGCAAAGTCCGGGTCCTCGGAACCGCCGCCAAGCTGTCTGTCAATAAAAGCAGCCAAATGATAGGCGATACGGCCGGGTATGTAGTATGCGTCCGCGTGCGGCTCCAACCACTTGCTTTCCGGAAAGACCTCGGCGATTCCCCTGATAGTCGCGAAGGCTCCGTTGTACTGGGCTCTTACATCGTCTGATAAATTAGGCATAGTTCGTTCCTCCTGTCGTTTTGTTCCAATGTACCACAACGGAGCGCAAACGTCAATAAACAACTTGTATTTGCGCAGCTTCGGTGGTAAAATACGTGCAAGGTGATATTTATGAAATTTCTGTCCCGCGCGATACACAATTTTTGCAAAAAACACCCGCGCTTCGGCGTGAACCGCCTCATGATGTACATCGTCGGCGCGACGGCGCTCGTGTACATCGTTGACATGATGGACACGACGGGTACCTTTTTGTCGTTTCTCGACCTCTACCCCGGCGGAGTGCTGCGCGGCGAGGTGTGGCGGCTCATCTCGTGGGTGTTTTTGCCGCCGACCGCGAGCTGGGGGATTATCGGCGTCGCGATTACGCTGTACTTCTACTATTTTGTCGGCAGCTCGCTCGAAAACGTGTGGGGGCCGGGCAAATTCACGGCCTACTACATCTTCGGCGTGCTGCTGAATATCGTGTACAGCTTTATTGTCTACGCGATAACCGGCAGGTATTTCTTCATCAACTCGATGTACCTCAACCTGTCGATGTTCTTTGCGTTCGCGACGCTGTTCCCGGACAACCAGGTGCTGCTGTTCTTTATAATTCCCGTCAAAATGAAATGGCTCGCGTGGGTGGACGCCGGGTTTTTCGCCTTAACGGTGGTGCGGATGATTGTCGCGGGGTCGTATCTCTACGCGCTCGTGCCGATTGTGTCGGTGCTCAATTATCTGCTGCTGTGCGGAGTGCCTATCCCCCGCCGTCGGCGCGGCAACACGGGGAACATCGTAAAATTCAAGAACCTCGCGCGGCAGGCGGCGTATGAGCGCCAGCACGCGCAGTACCGCCACAAATGCGAGGTGTGCGGGCGCACGGACGTGTCAAATCCGGAGCTTGAGTTCCGCTACTGCTCGCGTTGCGAGGGGTTCCGCTGTTTCTGCGCGGATCACATAGAAAACCACACGCATTTCAAATAAGCTTCGCGAAAGCGTCCCCGCGTTCGCGGGGGCGCTTTAATTTTTTTCAAAAAAATTTGAAAAAACACTTGAATACATATGAAACCTATGGTATAGTGTGTATTGGTAGGAAATAAACTATATTGTCTAAGGACGGCGAAGCATGAAAATATCCACAAAGGGCAGGTACTCTCTGCGTATGTTGCTCGACCTCGCCGAGCACAAGGAGGACGGCTACGTCGCGCTCCGCGATATTGCGGAGCGGCAGGGAATATCTAAAAAATACCTCGAGCAGATCGTCACGCTTTTTAACAACACCGACTTTCTCCGCACGAACAGGGGCTATCAGGGCGGCTATATGCTCGCAAAGGAGCCGCGGCACTACACCGTCGGAGAGATACTGAGGGTCACGGAGGGCAGCCTGTCCCCCGTCGCGTGCATTGAGGACGACCCGAACCAGTGCGAGCGCAGCGGGTACTGCCTGACGCTTCCGATTTGGAAGGGGCTCGGCAAGGTGATGAGCGAGTATCTCAACGGAATTACGCTGCAGACCATCATTGACGACTACGGCGGCGCCGGCGCCGATGAATACTATATTTGATTTTTGGAGGGCGTTACCGTGCGTATAATTTCAACAGACAAGGCTCCCGCGGCCGTCGGGCCGTACTCGCAGGCGATCGTCACGGGCGGGGTTGTGTTCCTGTCGGGGCAGCTCGGACTCGTGCCGGAATCCGGCGCGCTTGCCGAGGGCGGGACGCTCGGGCAGACGAAACAGATTTTCGCCAACATCGACGCCGTACTGCGCGAGGCGGGCACGGCGCCCGAAAATGTCGTGAAAACGACGTGTTTTCTGACGGATATCGGCGACTTCGCGGCGTTTAACGAGCTGTACGCCGCGTACTTCACCGGAAAGCCCGCGCGGTCGTGCATAGAGGTCTCGGCGCTCCCCAAGGGCGCGTCCGTGGAGGTCGAGGTCATCGCGGAAATCCTGTAACAAAGTTATTCGTAAAATTCAATAACAATAAAAAAAGGACGGTAGACACATGAAAACCTACACAAAGCTCACGGATCTCATCGGCGGAACTCCCCTGCTCGAACTCACAAACTACGAGAAAAAGCTCGGCTCCGGCGCGACGATACTCGGCAAGCTCGAGTATTTCAACCCCGCAGGGAGCGTCAAGGATCGCATCGCGAAGGCGATGCTCGACGACGCGGAGGCGAAGGGTCTGCTCAAGGCGGATTCCGTCATCATCGAGCCGACGAGCGGCAACACCGGCATCGGCCTCGCGGCCGTCGCGGCCTCGCGCGGCTATCGCATCATCCTCACCATGCCCGAGACGATGAGCGTTGAGCGCCGCAATCTGCTGAAAGCCTATGGCGCGGAGCTCGTCCTCACGGACGGCGCGAAGGGTATGAAGGGCGCAATCGCAAGGGCGGCGGAGCTCGCGGAGGAGATTCCCGGCGGCTTTATCCCCTCGCAGTTCACCAACCCCTCCAACCCCGCGGTTCACAAGGCCACGACGGGCCCGGAGATCTGGAACGACACGGATGGCAAGGTTGATATCCTCGTCGGCGGCGTCGGCACAGGCGGCACGATAACCGGCGCGGGCGAATACCTCAAGAGCAAGAACCCGAACATCAAGGTCATCGCGGTTGAGCCGGCCTCCTCCCCTGTTCTGTCCACCGGCACCGCCGGCGCGCACAAGATTCAGGGCATCGGCGCGGGCTTTATCCCCGACGTGCTGAACACCTCGGTTTACGACGAGATTATCACCGTCACGAACGAGGACGCGTTTGAGACAGGACGCACGCTCGCGCGCACCGAGGGGCTGCTCGTCGGCATATCCTCCGGCGCCGCGACATGGGCTGCCGCGCAGCTCGCCGCGCGTCCCGAGAACAAGGGCAAGATAATCGTCGCGGTGCTCCCGGACACAGGCGAGCGCTATCTGTCCACCCCGATGTTCTCCGACTGATTGAACGCATAACCGCATAATAAAACGGCGCCCGAGAGGGCGCCGTTTGTTGTTGGGAACGGCGGGCGATTACTAATCGCCCCTACAATCGCTATCGCACCTGCCCGGAGCCGTAGATGATGTATTTCGAGCTCGTGAGCTGTTCGAGACCCATCGGGCCGCGCGCGTGGAGTTTCTGCGTCGAAATTCCGAGCTCCGCGCCGAGCCCGAACACGCCGCCGTCGGTGAAGCGCGTCGAGGCGTTGACGTACACCGCCGCGGCGTCCACGTCCTCCAGAAAGCGCTGTGACGCGGCGTAGTCGTTCGTGACTATCGCCTCGGAGTGGCCGGAGCCGTACTTCGCGATGTGCGCGAGCGCCTCGTCAAGGCCGCCCACGACCTTCACGGCGAGGATATAGTCGAGAAACTCCGCGTAGAAGTCCTCCTCGGTCGCGGGCGTCGCGTCCGGGAGGATTTTCAGCGTCTCGGCGCAGCCGCGCAGCTCCGTGTTCTTCGTGTCGAGCTTCGCCTTGGCGAGCGGGAGGAATTTCGCGGCAATGTCGCGGTCAACGAGCAGCGTCTCCGCCGCGTTGCACACGGACGGGCGCGAGGTTTTCGCGTTGAAGATTATCTCCGCGCCCATCTCGAGGTCGGCGGTTTTCTCCACGTAGATGTGGCAGTTGCCGACGCCCGTCTGTATCACGGGGACTTTCGCGTTCGTGACGACGTGGTTGATGAGTCCCGCGCCGCCGCGAGGGATCAGCAGATCGACGTAGCTGACGAGGTTCATCAGCTCGCCGACGCTCTCACGCGTCGTGTCGGTTATGAGGGACACGGCGTTTTCGGGCAGTCCGGCGGAAGAGAGCGCCGCGCGCATGAGCTCCGTGAACGCGAGGTTTGAGTTGAACGCCTCTTTCCCGCCGCGCAGAATCACGGCGTTGCCGGATTTCAGGCAGAGCGCCGCGGCGTCCACCGTGACGTTCGGCCGCGCCTCGTAGATGAACGCGATCACGCCGAGCGGCACCTTTTTCCGCCCGATTAGAAGCCCGTTCGGGCGCGTGGACATGTTCTCCACCTTGCCGATTGGGTCGGGCAGGGTGATTATCTCCTCCACGCCGTCGGCGATCGCCGCGATTCGCGCCGCCGTGAGCTCAAGGCGGTCGAGGAGCGATTCGCGCATACCGCTCTCGCGTGCCGCGCCCATATCGAGCGCGTTCGCGGCGAGGATTTTGTCCGTGTTTTCGCGCAGGGATTTCGCAATCTCCGCGAGCGCTGCGTTTTTCGCGGCTGTTCCGGTGACCGCGAGCACGCGCGCGGCGGCTTTTGCGGCTTGGCCTTGAAGCTCGATAGGTGTCATTGTAAGTTACCCCCTCCATACCGCCGATCAATCCCCGGCGGGGCGAACCAGCGGAACCGTTCCATATCGACGCGGCCGTCCAAATCGAACTCCACGCCCTCTTCCGCGAGCATCGCGCGCCGCATCTCCGTGATATCGTGGCACACGATACTGCCGTCGGCCTTGACGACGCGGTGCCACGGGATATTTTCGTACTTCCCGACGTCCTTGCCGCGCAACGCCCCCATCGCCCAGCCGACGACCTGCGCTCCGCGCGGGCGCAGCAACCACTTTGCGATATCGCCGTAGGAGACGACGCAGCCGTAGGGGATCTGCATTACCGTGTCGTAGACCTGTTCATAAAAGGTGTTCACTGCGGGTTTCCCCGAAACAGCGTTCCGACGCCCGCGTTGCGCGCGGCTCCGTATATGCTCTCCGGCTTTGAGCCGTTTGTGATTACGACGTCTATCCCCGCCGCCACCGCAATCCGCGCGGCGGCGATTTTCGTCACCATGCCGCCCGTGCCGAGCGCGCTTCCGACGCCTCCTGCGAGCGCCTCCACAAATTCGTCAATCTCCTCGACGACGGAGATGATGCGCGCGTCCGCGTTTTTGCGCGGGTCGGCGTCGTACAGTCCGTCGATGTCGGACAGTATCACGAGCAAGTCGGCGCTGACGAGCTCCGCGACGATTGCGGAGAGCGTGTCGTTGTCGCCGAACACCTGATGCTCGCTCTCAATCTCCTCGAAGCCGACGCTGTCGTTCTCGTTCACGACGGGGATTACGCCGAGCGCGAGGAGCGATTCAAACGTGCCGAGGAGGTTCTGGCGCACCGTCGGGCGGTCGATGTCGTCCTTTGTGAGCAGTATCTGGCCGACGGTCGCGCCGTATTCACCGAAAAACTTGTCGTAGATGTGTATCAGCTCGCACTGGCCGACGGAGGCCACCGCCTGCTTGAGGCGCAAGTCCGCCGGGCGCTTGGCGAGGTTGAGTTTGCCGACGCCCGCGCCGATGGCCCCCGAGGAGACGAGTATTACCTCGTGTCCCTCGTGCTTGATGTCCGCGAGCGCGCGCGTGAGATTGTCGATATTGCGCAGATTCAGACCGCGCCCCTCGTGGCACAGCGTCGAGGTGCCGACCTTAAATACAATTCGTTTCATTGTTGTTCTCCTTTTTTCGCCTGTGCGGCGGGCGCTATTTTCTACCGAACATTTGTCTCCGACGGCACCCTTTTCTGTCGAGAAAAGGGTGAAAAAGCGATTTGAAACCTACGGTTTCAAAACTTCCCTCACACGATTGGCTTACGTGGGTTTTTTGCTTCGAGAAACTCATTTGTTTGTGAAAGCGGTACGCATCGCGGACACGCGATTTCTCGCGTCCAAAACCGAACGGGCGAAGCGGCAACGACCGCTTGCGCTACTGCGGCTCGTCGTTCACCACACCAGCGTCGCGAAGTAGTCGTCGGGCGCCTCCGCGCGGCGGATGAGCTCGAAGCTGCCGTCGGATTTCAGCAGCACCTCGCCGCTTCGGAGCTTGCCGTTGTAGTTGTAGCCCATGCTGCGCCCGTGCGCGCCCGTGTCGTGAATCACGAGGTAGTCTCCCATATCGACCTTGGGCAGCGCGCGGTCAATCGCGAATTTGTCGTTGTTCTCACAGAGATTCCCCGTCACGTCGTAGATGTGGTCGGTGGGCGCGTCCTCCTTGCCCGCGACGGTTATGTGGTGGTACGCGCCGTACATCGCGGGGCGCATGAGGTCGCACGCGGACGCGTCAACGCCGATGTACTCCTTGTAGATGTGCTTCTCGCGGATTGCCTTTGTGACGAGGCAGCCGTAGGGCGCGAGCATGAAGCGCCCCATCTCTGTGAAAATCGCGATGTCGTCCATTCCCGCGGGGCTCAGAATCTCCTCATACGCGCGGCGCACGCCGTCGCCGATGACCATGATGTCGTTCGGACGCTGCTCCGGGCGATACGGCACTCCGACGCCGCCGGAGAGGTTGATGAACGTGATTTTCACGTCCGTCGCGCGCCTGATGTCCACCGCGAGCTGGAAAAGCTGCGAGGCGAGCGCGGGGTAATATTCGTTTGACACCATGTTCGACGCGAGGAACGCGTGGATCCCGAACTCCTCCGCGCCGAGGCTTTTCAGCTCCCGGAACGCCTCAAAAATCTGCTCTCGCGTCATACCGTACTTTGCGTCGCCCGGATTGTCCATGATTCTGTTCGATATCTCAAACGTGCCGCCGGGGTTGAAGCGGCAGCAGATTTTCTTCGGAATTCCTACGAGGTTTTTCAGTACCTCGATGTGCGTAATGTCGTCGAGGTTGATTATCGCGCCGAGCTGCGCCGCCTTGACAAACTCCTCGTCCGGCGTGTCGTTCGACGAGAACATGATATCCTCGCCCGTAAAGCCGCACCTTTCGCTCATTATAAGCTCCGTGAGCGACGAGCAGTCCGCGCCGCAGCCGTGCTTTTTCAGCAGCTTGAGAATCGCCGGCGTCGGCGTCGCCTTGACCGCGAAATACTCGCGGAAGCCGCGATTCCACGAAAACGCGGCCTTGAGCCGCTCCGCGTTCTCCTCTATCCCCTTTTCGTCGTACAGATGAAACGGCGTCGGGATTTGCGCGGATATCTCCCGCAGCTTGTCGAGTGTTGCGAATGTCTTTTTCATTGTCTTTGCCCCTTGCTGTAATGAATAATGTACCATTTTAACTGGATACCGCAACGTTGTCAATGCATATAACAAAAAAAACGCCTTACGGCGTTTTCCTCGGCGGCGTTACCGCATGTCTGGAGGCGACACCCAGACTCGAACTGGGGAATGAGGGTTTTGCAGACCCTGGCCTTACCACTTGGCTATGTCGCCGCGTGTTTTGTGTTCTGAAAATTCCCAAAATAACGCTCTGCGTTAATTTGGAGCGGGCGACGAGGCTCGAACTCGCTACCTCCACCTTGGCAAGGTGGCGCTCTACCGGATGAGCTACGCCCGCGTATTAATATTGGGGTTCCCAAATAAGGTCAATGACCTTATTTGGGATGGTGCCTCCGGTCGGAATCGAACCAACGACACGAGGATTTTCAGTCCTCTGCTCTACCAACTGAGCTACAGAGGCAAACCGGAGTGGAAAAATGCTTTGATAGCACCCCTTCCGCCAGCCAAATACGCGATGGCTTTGCCTTCGTGTATTTGGGGCGTCAGTCGTGGCGACCCAGAACGGGCTCGAACCGTCGACCTCCAGCGTGACAGGCTGGCGTTCTAACCAACTGAACTACTGGGCCGTGTGGTGGGAACAACAGGACTCGAACCTGTGACCCCCTGCGTGTAAAGCAGGTGCTCTAACCGGCTGAGCTATGCTCCCGAGAATCTTCGCGACGGAAGCTATTATACCAAGCCACTTTCCTCTTGTCAACCCAAAATTTTATTTAATTTATAAGTGTTTGTCAGCCTATCTTCTTCAGCTTCTTTTCGGGGCTCTCGCGTTTTACCGCGCGCGCGATTATGCTTTGCAGTCCGCCCTCCATCAAAAGGTACCCGGCGACGCCGACGAGCAGGCCCCAATTCATGTCCGCAAAATAGACTACCGCGCCCGTCAGCCCCGCGATTCCGGCGGACACCTTGTTGTCCTTGACCTGCTCAATGGCGATGTACGAGCACGCGAAGCCCTGCACCACAAGCGTACACGCGAGCGCCACCGGGAGCACCGGCCCCAGAAAGCTCGCCAGAGGCAGGAACAGCACGCAGACCGCCGTCGAGAGTTTGAACGAGCCGACGCCGCCGAGCAGACTCTTCATCGAGCTGCGCCCCTCCTTGTACCGCTCGCCTATTGACACGGTGACGGCGGCCCACAGCGGCCCCGCGAGGCCCGTGAACGGCGCGACGAGCGCCAAAATCAGGTTGCGTATTCCCGCGATGACGTTGGAGCGGTTTGAGCTGAAGCTCAGCGGCTCCTCCGGGCGCGCCTCCCGGCACTCCTTGATAACGGCCTCCTCCGTGATGATCTCGCCGAAGGCGATAATGTACACCGCAATGGCCGTCGGCAGCGCGGTGAGGAACATTTTCAGCGGCGGGAGACCGATGGAGAACACGCTCGCGTTGCGGAAAAGCTCCCCGAACGAGAACGGGATGAAGCCCCACTCAACGCGCGGGAGCTGAATCTCACCAGAGACGAAGCCGACGAGCATCGCGACGATGATGCTCGAGAGCATTCCGTACTTGCCTATCTCGCGAAAGGCCCGCCACTTCTCCTTCATGTTTTTGAACATGGTCGAGAACAGCACAAACAGCGCCACAACCGTCCCCGAGCCGATGGAGAGCGGATATTTTGAGAAATAGCCGGAGTCGCCGAAAACGCGCCCGATGGCCGCGACGGCCGCGCCGAGCAGTATGCCGGCCTTCAGCGAATTCGGGATTACGCGCATCAGCTTGTGCGCGAGCCCCGTCGCCCCGAGGACGATGAAAATCACGGATACGAGCAGTTGGAGCGCGATCATGGCGTGGATTGACTCCAGTCCTACGGAGTACGCGCCGAGATAGCTGAGTACAAGCGAGAGCGCCGACGCGATCCAGCCCGGCACCACGGGATCCGAAAACAGCGAGTGCAGCAGCCCGAGAGCCTCCGCGATGGCGACGGCGGTGAGCGCCGCGCCGTAGGACAGCCCGAGATATTCCTGCAAGACCGGCGCGGCGGAGAAGCCCACGGCGACCATCAGCACTGCCTGAAGCAGCTCCGGAAGCTCCGGCCTGTAGTGCAGGAACGGTATTCTGAGTTTGAGCTTGGTGAACATGAAGGTACCTTCTTTCAGCAAATAAAAAACGGCCTTTTTGAAGCGGTTTGAGACCGCTTCAAAAGGCCGGCTTTCGTCCAAATAATAAGAGCTCTTTTTGAGTCTACTTCGGATAAAACAGCGTGTATTGAATTATTTTCCGTCCCTGTCGGATCGTTCGAGCTCCGAGTATTTCTCAAAAATCATTTTCAGCGAGGCGATAATCGCCTTTTTTGTCTGGCCGAAGTATGATTTCTCAAAGCGCTCTATCAGCGCGTCGGGGCCGCTTGCGAGGTTGTAGCCGATGAGTATTCCCGAGATGAACTTCTTTGACACCTCCGTCACGACCGAGCATTCCGCGTCGGTTATTGTGCCGAGTTGCATGTCAACGAGTACCACCACCACGAGGGTTTTGAACACCTCTTCGGACGTGATGTTCGCCGGGAGCTTTGCGTAGCCGGAAATCAAGACGAGACCGCTATGCGCCCCTGACACGGAAATCACCTTCCTCTATGTACTTATTATATATTGGTTTTGCGCAAATGCAATAGGCAAACCCACAAATTTTGCGCCTATTTTCAAAACCGCGTTGTGGCTTGTGCTATCCGATGGCCTCTATCTCCTCGGGCGTGAACGTGTACACCGCGTCGCAAAAGCGGCACGTCACCTCGACAGGCTCGCCCTTTCGCACGATGTCCTCCACCTCCTCGCGCCCTATCCCCGCGAGCGCGCCCTCCACGCGCTCCCGGCTACAATAGCACCTGTACTCCACCGGCGCGCGCTCCAACACGCGCGGAGACAGTCCCGCCATGACGCGCGCAATCAGCTCCTCCGCGCCGCCGCCGTCGAGAATCGCGGTCACGGCGCCCGTGTCGGCGACGTTGCGCTCCACGACGTCGATGAGCTCGTCCGGCGCGCCGGGCAGGAGCGTCACGACGTATCCCCCCGCGGCTCTGACGGTGCGGTCGCGGTCAACGAGCACGCCGAAGGCGCACGCCGTCGGCACCTGCTCGCTCGCGGAGAAGTACGCCGTGAAATCCTCGGCGATCTCCCCGCTGACGAGCGCGACGCCGCCCGTGTACGGCTCATTTTCTCCGTCGTCGCGGATAACCGAGAGCATACCGTCTTTGCCCACCGCTCCGCCGACGTCGAGCTTGCCGTCCGCGCGCAGCGGCAGCTCGACCGCCGGGTTCCCGGCGCAGCAGCGCACGTTGCCGCCGTCGTCGGACACCGCGATGATCGAGCCTATCGGCCCGCCGCCGTTTATCCGCACGGTGACGGAGGCGCCGTCTATCTTCACCATGCCGCCGAGGATGCCCGTCGCCGCCATTACGCGGCCGAGCGCCGCCGTCCCGACCGGCGAGGCGCCGTGTATGACGCGCGCGCGCTCCGTCAAATCGCGCGAGGACACGGCGGCGACGGATACAAAGCCGTCCGCAGATATCGCGCGTACAATTTCATCCATAAAAATCACCCCGCAAAATAGTACCCTATCTTGCGGAGTTTGTAAACACAAATATCACGGCGCGGCGTATAATGATACGGCGGTGATTTATATGTTTGATGTAAAAACGCGCGAATTTGAGGCGACGCTCGACCACGACGGAATACCCGCCGTGAGGATGACGCTCGCGTTGCCGGTGATATCCGGCGGCAGGCCGCGCGCGGCGCGGCGGATCGACGCGTTCTACCGGCACATGGAGCTGGCGATAGTCTCGCACGCGCGCCGGGCGCTGCTGCCGCGCGCGGCGGGGCTGTTTGAGCCGTACCGCGTGAAGCTGACGTTCACATTTGAGGAGTCTGACGGCGAGCTGCGCGTCGCGCGCGTACTGTACGCGGACTTCGGCGGAGACGAGACGGAGCACCGCCTGACGGACGTGTGGGACGTGAAATCAGGGCTGCTGACGCGCCAGCTCTCCGAGGAGGTCAGCTATCTGCAATATCTCCCTCAAGCGAGATGACGGACACCTCGTACGCCGTGCGCTCCTCCGTGCCCTCCGGCGTCGTCTTTATGTATTTGCGGCTTTGAATCCGCCCCGTCAGCGTCACGGAGTCCCCTACCGCGCGCTCCGACATGTCCTGCGCCATCCTGCCCCACGCGATACACGGCAGGTAGTCGCTTCTGCCGTAGCGCCTGTTGACGGCAAGCATCACGTCGCAGATCTGCCGTCCCATCGGCGTTTTGCGGAGCGTCGGCGGCTTGCAAATGACGCCCGAGAGCTTCACGGAGTTCATATCGTCGTCGTCCGCGAAGCGCAGCTCCTTGGCGAGCACCGTTATCACGAGGCGGCTGCCCTCCCCGCTCTTGTTGTTGAACGAGCGCACCTCGCCCGTGACGAGCAGGCGTGTCTGCCCCGATATCTCCAGCGCGGCGAGCTGCGACTGCCTGCACACTATGTTGATTCTGTCAACGCTGCCCGAGAGGCGCTCCGTCTCCATCGGGAAGGTCATGTAGCTCTCCGCGCCGCCCGTGTGGGAGAATTTCGGCACTCCGGCCACCGCACCGCACAGTACGGCGATGTTATTTACTGATTCCAACTTCCACACTCCTACTCACAATCTCGTGTTACTCGAAATATATGTGACGGAGCGCGGCAATAGACCAAGCAATATGCGCCCGCCGGCGACGGCGAGCGTCGTATACGTACCCCCGAGGGCGGGAACCTCAAGCTCCTGCTCCTCCACTACGTCTCCCCTCGCCGTGACGATTTCGCGCTGTACCGCGAGCACGCAGCTGCGCTCGCCGATTGACGAGAGCGTGAGCGTCGCGCGCGGCGACATGCCGTACGTTATGACGCTTCTCGCGGCGATGGGGCGCGCTCCCGCGCCGTCCGGGGCGAGCAGGACGGAGCACTCCGCGCTCTGCGTCCCCGTGTAACCGGGCGAGACGACGGCGACGTCCGCCTTTGCGCGAGCGCGCGTGACGCGCACGTCCACGCCGCGCAGCATACGGGTGAGCGTCTCTCCGAAGCGCTCCCCCTGATTTTCAAAAACCGTGAGTGTTATCACGTAATCACCTCGCGCTTATCGTTGCCGCGGCGCGGTGCAATATCAGGAAAAACGCTTTTTGTAATAAATATGTCAAAATCCATGTTGACAACGGCTGTCGGGTGTGATATTATACGCAAGTTAAAGAAAGCAGTACGGACTTTCCGTCTCACCCGGCCGCATTCGCGCGCCGCGGTTCGATATTTGACAGCCTTTCCGGTCGTCGAACTGTCGCGGGGAGTTTTATATGCTCTCACGCGTTTTTTATTTGTTATATTTTACAGGAGGTGTCTTAACATCAGCAGTACGACCTATCAGATCAACGAGGAAATCCGCGACAAGGAGATTCGTCTCATCGGGGACGAGGGGGAACAGCTCGGCATCATGTCCTCCGCCGACGCGCTCCAAATCGCAATCGAACGCGAGCTCGACCTTGTGAAGATCGCGCCCGGCGGAAACCCTCCCGTCTGCAAAATCATGGACTACGGCAAGTACAAGTTTGAGCAGGCCAAGAGGGACAAGGAGGCCAAGCGCAACCAGCACATCGTGGAGGTCAAGGAGATTCGCATGTCGCCCGGAATCGGGCTTAACGATTTCAACGTGAAGCTGAAAAACGGTCAGAAATTTTTGAGTGACGGGGACCGTCTCAAGGTCACCGTGCGCTTCCGCGGGCGCGAGATGGCCCACACGAACATCGGCGAGGATTTGCTCAAAAAATTCGCCGGCGAATGTGCGGAAATCGCGTCCATGGACAAACCACCGAAGCTCGAGGGGCGGCACATGTCGATGTTCCTGTCTCCGAAGGCGAAATCGTAACACAAACTATTCTTGAGAGGAGTACACACGAAATGCCTAAAATCAAGACCCACAGCGGGGCGAAAAAGAGGTTCAACCTCACAAAAAGCGGCAAGGTCAAATACAATCACGCCAACAAGAGCCATTTGCTCAACGGTCACGGCAAGACGACGAAGCGCAAGCGCGGTCTGCGCAAGGGCGGCTACGCCGACGTGACGAACGAGGCGGCGATCAAGCGCATGATTCTGTACAAATAATTCTCGATTTTACGAAGGGACTGAAAGACAATGGCTAGAGTTAAAGGCGCGATGATGACGCGCAAGAGAAGAAACAAAATATTGAAGCTCGCCGGCGGCTATTGGGGCAGCAAATCCACCCATTACAAGATGGCCAACCAGGCGGTTATGAAATCACTGCGCTACGCGTATGTGGGCCGCAAGCGCAAAAAGCGCGAGTTCCGCCAGCTGTGGATTGCCCGCATAAACGCCGCGTGCAAGCTGAGTGGCACCAACTATTCCCGCTTCATGCACGGTCTGAAGCTCGCGGGGATCGACATGAACCGCAAGATGCTCTCCGAGATGGCGATACACGAGCCCGAGGCGTTCGCCGCGCTCGTCGGCAAGGTCAGCGCCGTCTGATTTGACCAAGACAAAAAAATCCCTGTTCTTTACGAACAGGGATTTTTCATATTCTCTCTTATCCGTTCGCGCGGAGCTTGAACGCCCAGCGCGTCTTGACCTCTACGCTGTCGTACGCCGTCTGCCACGCGGTATAGTCGGCCTCACGCAGGCGCGCCTCCGCGAGGAAATCGCTGTACAGCGGGCCGTTGTCGATGAAGTAGACGATGACCCACGCGTCGTTCGTGTCCTGAAACAGCGTGTGGTCGCCGGCTTTTCTGTCGGTGACGAACAGCCAGTTGTTGACGGTGATATCCTGCCCCGACCTGTTGCGCTCCACGTTCTCATACAGACCGCCCTCGGTGGCGTCGCTCGAGTTGCCGGCCATGAGCTCGACAAGTCCGTCCTCCGTCGCGCCGGACTCCTGCCACTGCGCATAGAGCGCCTCCGCCTTTTCCTTCGCGGCGGCCTGAGCCTGTCCGAGCGCGTCGTCATACGCCAGCACGTCAAGCTGTCCGTCCTCGCCCGTATAATCCGATTGACTCACGGCCTCCGGCGTGACGACGAGCTGTCGCATATTCGCCGTAAGATAGTCGTTTGCCGAGCGGCTCATGAAATACACGACGTAGAAGCCCGTGTTCGTCTCCGGATCCTCCGTCGCGGGAATTACCGCAAGGTTGCCCGTCACGCGCTCGGGAGCCTTTATCCAGTCCGAGATTGCCGCCGTCACCTGCTCCCCGAAGCCGCGCACGAGCGTCGTGTCGGTAAACTCCTCGCTGGCGTCGTTATCGGCGGCGCTGACGACGAATTCCACCTCGCTCGCCACCGCGCTCGATATCGCGTCGAGGTATCCGTCCGCCTTTGCCTTCGCCGCGGCGTACGCCTCCGATTTCGCCGTCGCGTACGCCTCGTCCGTGTCGAAGTCGGAGTAGCTCACGCTCTCCTCCTGCACGATGAAGTATCTGTACGTGAAGGTGTCGAGTCCGTCCTTGTTCTCGGCGTAGTAGGAGTCGATCTGCTCCTGCGAGTATGAGAAGCCGTCGTAGGTGTATTTCGCGTAGGCGTTTATCGTGTAGCGCAGACGCGCCACGCGCAGGTAGTCCTTCTTTGTGGACACGCCGCCGTACACCAATCTCACGTATTCCTTCATTGATTTCAGGCCGTAGTACGTCTTGATGTCCGTTTCCTGCTGGTCGAGCTGCGTCTGTAACGCCGTCTCGTCCTCCTCGGACAGCTTGTACCCTTTCGCCTGTGCGTCGGAGTACACGGCCGCGGTCTGCCGCGCGTTCTCAATCGCCATGGAGTCGTAAAACTCCGCCCACGTCTGCCCCGTCGAGGTGTCGTATATCTGCGCCGTCAGGGGTCTGCTGTTGTCCGGGAGCATCGAGGCGGCGTCGTCCGGGTAATAGCTGCTGACATAGTTGTTGTAGTCGTTTACCGCGTCGATATAGAAGCAGTTGTACTCGGCGACGGTCAGCTTGACCCCCGCAGCCTCGAGCGCCGTCATGCGCCGGCGCAGGAAATTTGAGTTCACAAGCGTGGCGCCGATAAACAGCACCGCGATAACCGCGACAGTCACAAGTGCGAACACCGAGGTTCTCGATTTCTTCCGGCGGCCTTTACCGCGTGATTTTGCCATTTTTTCGCGTCATCTCTTTTCTTTTGTTTTTATCAACCGGAGTATTATAACCCATCCCCCGCAAACGTGCAAGCAAAAAATTAAAATACCGAAAAAAGCGCCGCGCAAAAGCGCCGCGCCGGTATCTCGATTCTGTCCCCGCCGCTGCCGTGTAAGTCCATTTATAACCCTGCACCATTTGCAGGTGGGTTGCCTCCTCCGGGGTCCGCTGCTTCCAACATCCGCTCGCAGAATGCAAGCGGGAGGCCTGCAATTCTCCAGGAGAGTATCCGGCGTCCCTTATTATAAATGTGGGTTTAAAAAGACTCATCACGCGCAGGGCAGGGATTCTCAGAACACCTCTATTATAACACCCGCACGGCGTATTGCAAGCGGAAATTGCTGTCGATAACGGTATTATTTAATCGCCGACGCCGGGATCGTCGTCCTCGTCGTAGAAAAGCTGCTCCATGAACTTTTCGTACACGGCCTCTTTTTCGGCGTCGTCGTCAATCGTCGCGAACACCTCTTCGCCGTTCTCCTCGACGACCTTGAGAATCACCATGCCGAAGTCCGGATCCTCCTCGTCCATGTCGGCCGGGGCGAACGCCATATACGTCTCCCCGTCCTTCTCGATCGTGTCCAAATGCTCAAGCACAAATTCGCGCCCTTCGTCGTCCGTGACGGTGTAAAAATCATCGCCGTATTCCTTTTCCATATTCAGCACCTCCGTGTTGCGTAGATTGTACTACGCCGCGCCGGAAAAATCAAGGCAAAATTTATGCCGCGTCAGTTGCTGAAATCCTCGATAAGGCCGAGCAGATTTTCATAGCCCGTGACCTCTATTCCGCGCTCAAGCAGCGCCCTGTCGTACTCGCGCAGGCCCGACGCGTCTATCCCCGTCACGATTTCGGGGATTTCGTCGCCGTTTACGTACACGGTCACCCTGCCATCCGTCGCGCGCAGGGTGTATTTTCGCGGCGGCGCGACCTCCGGAAGCTCCGTCGCGGGCGCAGCCTGCGGCTCCGGAGCCGCGGCGGTGTACACGGCGAGCGCCGCCGCGCCGGACAGTATGAGCGCGGCCGCCGCGCAGAGGAGCACGGTTTTTCTGAACATATTCCCAACCGCCTTTCGCGTAAAATGTTTTCACAATATTGTCACCGTTTTTTCCCGATTTTAATCTTTTAGTCCTACATTTTTATTGACATGCGTGGTATAATTCTCAAAGTGCAGGAGAGGTGAT
>JAISKU010000209.1 GCA_031261245.1 Oscillospiraceae bacterium
CGATAACGAAGTAGGGGCGGCAGACCTGCCGTCCCCTTTCACGGGCCTTTAGCTCAGTTGGTTAGAGCTCCCGGCTCATAACCGGATGGTCCTGGGTTCGAGTCCCCGAAGGCCCACCAGTCAAGAAGCACCTCCCGCCGGGAGGTGCTTTCTCTTTTTCCCGCCGCGCCTGCGGCGTTTTTCTTTTTGTCACAAATTTTACCGCCCGCACCCTCATTTTTCAGTTGCGTAATTATATAATATGAGGTAAAATGACGTAATATTGCCAATAGCGGAAAGGACGGTTGATAAATGGAATATCTGTTTGACGAAAGCGGCGAGATGAAAATTGCCGACGTAAGGACAAAGCACTCATGGGACGTCCCCCCGCCGCCGGTTCCCGAGGCGGAAATCGCGGAAACAATAGACGCCGACGTTGTTATCGTGGGCGGCGGCATATCCGGTCTGGCGACCGCCGCGCGCTGTACGCAGCTCGGGCTCAAATGCGTCGTACTCGAAAAATTCCACGGCCTTGTGGCGCACGGCGCGCACATCGCGACAATCGGCTCAAAGCTCCAGCGCGAAAACGGCGTCATCATCAACAAAAAGCAGTTCGCGCGCGACTGGATGCGCATTTGCGGCAGCCGCGTAAACGAGGACTTGCTGTGGCTGTATATCAACAACAGCGAGGCGGCGTTTGAGTGGCTTTTAGAGTGCGGCGGCGACGAGATCAAGGCCGTTCTCTTCGGCGGGAACTACCGCGGCCCGGATTTCACGGAGTACGCGGGCACGCATTTTCTTGAGAGAACTGAAAACAGCAAATACAAATACTTCGGCGCCATGCTCATCTGTGAGATTTTGGAGGACGTCGCCCTTTCCGGCGGGACGGAGATCATCCGCAAGACGCGGGTAGAGCAGCTCGAGAAAACAGACGGCCGCGTGACCGCCGCCATCTCAAAGGGCGAGGACGGAAAATACAGGCGCTACAGGGCCTCGCGCGGCGTCGTGCTCGCCACGGGCGATATCGGAGCCGACCCCGAGATGCTCGAGGCGTTCTCCCCGCTCGGACTCAAACCGGCGAAAAACGGGTATTACCCCCCCGGTCTGAACACAGGCGACGGCCACAAGATGGGGTACTGGGCCGGCGGGGCGTTTGAAAACGCGCCGTGGGCGCTGTCGCTTCACCTCATCGCCTACGCGTACTACTGCTTCTTCTTCCTGCACGTGAACAAACAGGGCAAACGCTATATGAACGAGGACACGTGGATTCAGGCGAAATCAATCCGCACGCTGATGCAGCCGGAGGGCGGCGACTGGGCGTATTCGATTTTCGACTCGAAGTGGTACGAGGAGTGCTCAAAGCTCGCCCAGTACGGCGGCGGTCAGTTTGTGGACTCTCTCGGCGCGGTCTACGGCCGCCCGTGGACGGAGAATAACGACACGCAGAAGGCCATAGAAACATACGTTTCCAACGGCCTTTGCGTCAGATGCGACACGATCGAGGAGCTCGCGGAGAAGATAAACGTCCCGGTCGAAAATCTCGTCAAAACCGTCGGCAGGTACAATGAGCTCAAGCAGCTCGGCGAGGACGTGGATTACGGCAAGCGCGCGAACCTGCTCACAAGCATAGACAAGCCCCCCTATTACGCGCTCAAGTGGGGTCCCGCGCTGCTCAACGTCTTCGGAGGGCTGCTCATAGACACGAAAATGCGCGTACTTGACAAGGAGCAGAATCCCGTCCCCGGCCTGCTCGCCGTCGGCAACGTCTCCGGCGGACTGTATGGGGTGGATTACCCGCTGCTACTCAGCGGCAACAGCCACGGCAGGGCGCTGACATGGGGACGCGCCGCCGCCGACACATTAGCGGAAAGGGAGGCATAAACAGTGAAAGATTTTGCGGGAAAAATCGCCTTTATCACCGGCGGCGCGTGCGGCGCGGGCTTCGGTCAGGCGCAGATATTCGCGGAGGCCGGCATGAAGGTCGTAATCGCCGACGTGCGGCAGGATCACATTGACGAGGCAATGGAGTATTTCAAAAAAACGGGCGCTCCCGTTCACGCGATACGGCTCGACGTCACGGATCGCGCGGGCTACGCCGCCGCGGCCGACGAAACGGAGCGCGTGTTCGGCTCTTCCCCCGATCTGCTTGTGCTCACCGCCGGAGTAAACGCGTTCGGCCCTGTCGAGGCGTCCACCTTTGAGGATTTTGACTGGGTTATGGGCGTCAATCTCGGCGGCGTCATCAACGGCCTCGTCACGTTTGTGCCGCGCATGATAAAGGCGGGTCGCGGCGGCTATGTCGCGGCCACCGTGTCCTACGGCGCGTTCGGGGCGACTCCGTTCGTCGCGCCGTACACCGCCTCAAAAATGGCCGTGCTGAACCTGCTGGAGAGCTATTGGCAGGCGCTCAAGCCCTACGGCATCGGCGTGTCCGCGCTGTGCCCGGCGAACATCAACTCAAGAATCTACGAGGCGGCAATCAAAACCCGCCCCGAAAGCCTTAAAAACACGGGCTACAACGTCAGCGAGGAAACGCAGGCGGTTCTCGCCGTGACAAACAAAACGGGCATCGACCCGCGCGACCTCGCCGAATCGCTGAAGCGCGGCATCGAAACCGAAACCTTCCTCGTCATTCCGTATCCGAGCGCGGCGAGAATGGTGGAAATCGACATGCGGCGCTTCGCCGATTATACAAGCCCCGAGGGCATGAAGCGGCTTGAAGAGCGCAAAAAACAGCCCCCCACAGAGGAGCAGAAGCAAATATTCCGCGAGAAAGAGGGCTACGAGATGGATCAGGCGCCCGAGGCGCCGCAGGGTCCCGACGTCGGGTTCGGCAAGGCGCGAAAGGATCTCGACTGGGTTGCGCCGGAAAACCGGGCAAAATAACATATTTTGTGATTGGAGGTCAGACAATGGGTAACGCGTTAAACGGCAAGGTCGCCATAGTCACGGGCTCCGGGCAGGGCATAGGGCGCGCCGTCGCGATGGCGCTGGCCGAGGAGGGCGCGAAGGTCGTCACCAACAACCGCGCCCCGGTGAAAAAGAACACGACGAATCAGCTTGACGAGGCGCGGCTCGCCCGCCTTACGCCGGAGCGGCTTGAATGGTATAACACGGAGGTCGCAAAATACTCCGGGGACGCCGAAACGACCGCGGCGGCGATAAGGGCCGCCGGAGGCGAGGCCGCCGCGTGCTTCGGCGACATCACCGATTTTAACGAGGCGAAGAGGATCGTCGATACGGCGGCGGAGCTTTACGGATCCGTCGATATCCTTGTCAACGTGGCGGGGGCGTTCGGCTTTGCGCCCATTGAGAAGATCACGGAAGAGCTTTGGGACAAGGTGACGGGCGTAAAGCCCAAGGGCTACTTCAATATGATCCGCCACGCCGTGCCATATATGAAGAAAAAGGGCTGGGGCCGCATAATCAACTGCTCCTCCCCCGCCTTCATGGGCGGCGATATCCGCCAGGCGGAGTATTGCGCCGCGAACGGCGGCGTGAACTCGATGTCGTTCGGTTTGGCGTGCGAGCTGTTTGACGACGGCATCACCGTCAACGTGTTCGCCCCCGGCGCCAAGACAAGAGCATCGATTGACATGGAGCTTTTCGACAAGGTTGTGGACAGCGACGAAACGTCCACAAAGAGCGGAATACCCATCGTCGGCTACGACGATACCGCGCCTCCGGAGCCTTTCGCCCCGTTCATCGCGTATCTCGCGTCCGACGCGGCAAAGGACGTGACCGGCTCCGTGTTCATGACGGGCGGCGGCTTCATCGGCCGCTTCGCCAATCCGGAAATCGTCGCGACGATGACGGATCCGGACGGCTGGACGGTCGAAAAGGCGATCAAAGCGGCTCCCGAAACGCTGTTTAAGGACTACAAGAACATAACTCAGCACTGAAAACAGCGCGAAAACAGCGCGAAGAGGCGCGGCACAATGTGCCGCGCCTTATAATTGTTTACCGCATCGCCGGTTCTGCCCTGCGCGGATTATATTTTCCCGCGTCAGCCCACGGGGGGCTTGAAATAGCTCTGCTCGGGAGAGTCCGGCCCGCCTATGCGGAAGACCTCCCCCGTTTCCTTGCGCTTGAAGAAAACCCTCTGGTTGATCGGATAGCGCATCTTTATCGCGCCGTGCTTGCAGGCCTCCACACAGCAGCCGCAGAACCAGCACTCGTCGGGATATATCACTATAGGCGGTTTGCCCCTCTCGGGGTTCGGCATAATCGTCTGCACGCGGCAGCGCTTCGCGCAGCTGTTACAGCCCACGCACTTTTCCGGGTCGATGGACACCGGCTCGCCGGGCGCCACGGGATTGGGAACAAGATATGCCTTTTCCATTTCACTTAACCTCCTTTTCCTGCGCCGTGCACCTCTCGTAATTTTCGAGGTATGTCGGCGCGTAGGGGGCCTTCAGCCACCACTCGTCCTCTTTGAATGTGATGACGAGCTCCCCATCGACGAATTTAATGAACATCTGCTTGTCCTTGCCGGCATTCTCCTCCGCGACCTTGAAATTGGCGACGCACAGGTGCAGATAGACCTCGGCCACGGCCACCCTGCTCTCGCACTCAAGTACGCGAGACAGCTCGTGGGGGTTGCGCGCGTATGTAAGCTGCATCTCGTGGCGTTTTATGCTGTCAAGCCACAGAAGGCCGTGCTCGCAGGTGGCGCGCGTTCTGAAGTCGCCGCAGTCCTGCTGCATAACGCGGTTCATTCCCATCCAAAGCTCTTTCCAGCTTATCGTGGCCTCCGCCTCGCCGAACCTTTCAACAGGGCCGTACACGCGCTTTTTCTCGGCGGCAATCTGCTCCTCGTCAAGCCCCGCGCGCTGCGTCCTCGCGGCGTACTCCGCCGCCCTGTGTCCGGAGTACGCGCCCGACGAGCCCGCGCCGGCGCCGCCCTGGGATGTTTCGGACCCGGAGGCGAACAGCCCCTCGACGGTGCTCATCTGGTTCCAGTCGGTGGATACGCCGCGCAGCGTGTCCGCCTTCCAGAACGCGGCCTTGTTCGGCTCCCCTTGGAACCAGTCCTTTCTCGGCCACGCAAAGCTCTCCGGCGTCATAACGGGGCACTGGAGCATATCCGTGTCCGGGTTGAAGCCCGCCTTGTTGTAATAGTCGTATATTGCAATGCGCGTTCTGCCCTCGTTACCCACCATGAGGCCCCATATGCCGCGCCGTTCCTCGTCGGACAAATCCGTGAGATCCGCCCAAAGCGGCAGCTCATACGTCCCGTTCGCTATCAGCTCCGGGTCGATATACGGCTGCGGACGCAGATTGCCCATATAGTCCTGCCCCTCGCAGGGCATACAGCGCTCCTCATATGTCTCGAGTATTTTGCCGTTCCAATCCTTCCATGGCAGCTTTTTGCCCTTGTTATCGACGATTGTGCAGGCGTGCCACGTGTTGTCGGGGTTGCCTATGCCGTACCACGGCCAGCCGAACGGCCCGGTGCTCTGCGCCTGACCGAACTGCTGCTCGCTGTTGAATTCCGCTCCCGCCTTCCACGCCATCGCCACGCCCTCGCCCGTGTTCCTCGGGTCCGCGCGATAGCCGTTGCCGAACATCTCGGAGTTGAACGTCCACGTGCTTGTGCCCTGCATCGAAACGCCGGAGGTACAGATGATGACGCTTTTCGCCGAAAACACATAGAACTCGCCCGTTTCCTCGCTCAGACCGGTCGCCCCGGCAATGCGCGCCCCGGGCTTGCCGCCGTCCGTAAGCAGGCTCGTAATCATCACGCGCTCATATATCGTCGCGTTCGGCTCGTTTACGAGGCCGTCCCTCATGTGCTGCTTGAGGCGCGCCCCGCCGCGCAGCCTCACGGTATCTCTCGTCTTGTAGTCATAGGCGTACATGATTTTTGTCTTGTCGTCGCGGAACGAGGCGTTCTTGAATTCGTCCTCCTCGTCACGGAATTTCAGCCCGAGCTTCTCCAGCTCTAAGAGATTATTCCATGAGCCTTTCATCTGAATATACGACCTGTGGTCCCCGCCGCCGCCCATTGGGCCCTGCGGCGGCAACTCCATATATTCTTCGGGGGTGTACGCGCAGTCGGGGTTCGATATACAGCCGAGGTAGTGGTCAAGGCCGGCCCCACCGCTGCCGCTGACGTCTATCGGCGCCTTATCGACGACGGCCACCCTCGCGCCTCTTCTCGCCGCCATAAGCCCCGCCATGGAACCCGCGACGCCCGCCCCGACGACGAGAACATCGACTTCGATTCTGTTTTCCTTGCCGTATTGCACCGGGAACGGCCACTCGGCGGGAACGCTGCCAAAGTTAAGCTCGTTTGCCATGTTATACACTTCCTTCCTTATCTTCCGATATCCCGCGCGGCGGCGTAGGCCGCGCTCGTGGCCGCCTGAATGTTCATCGGCCTGTTACAGTCGCCTATCTGGTAAAACCTCGGCGCGCAGCCGTTAAGCGCAAACGCCTCGTCCCGCCGCGCCGACATGCCCGCCGCGCATATAACCGTGTCGGCGGGGTACGTAACCGCGCCCTCCGGCCCGTCACAGCGAAGTCCGCCGTCCGTAACCTCCGCCGCGCGCGTATTCAGCCGGATTTTCACATCATACATTTGCAGATACGTGTTCAGGCACGTCAAATGCAGCGCGTTTCCCGGCGCGTTTATGCGGTCGGACATCTCCACAACCGTGACGTCGCGCCCGTTCATCGCCAGATACAGCCCCAGCTCGCACCCTACGAGCCCCGCGCCGAGAATCACGGCCGTTTTTCCGACCTTTTCGATATCCCTGAACGCGTCCTCGGCCGCAATTGCCTTATCAATCCCCGCAATCGCCGGGGCGAACGGCTTCGCGCCGACGGCGCAGATTATCGCGTCCGCGCCCTGCTCCCGCGCGTATTGCTCCGTCACAGCCGTGTTTAGCCGCACCTGTACGCCCGGCGCTCTGTCAAGCTCGCGCCGCAGGTAGTCGAGGTATTCCATCGTGTGCTTTTTGAACGGCACGTCCCGTTCGCACAGAAGCCCGCCGCCGAGCTTATCGCTCTTCTCGCACAGCGTCACCGCGTGACCCTCCGCCGCGCACGTCAGCGCCGCCTGCATACCGCCCGGCCCCCCGCCGACGACGAGAACCTTCTTCGGTTTTGCCTGCGGCAGCGGATATTTCACCTCGAGGTCGCGCCCGGCCTCCGGGTTTCCGGCGCAGTAGAACTGCCCGTCACTGAGCAGCTTTGAAAAACACGTCATACAGCGCATACACGGTCTTATCTCGTCCTCGCGCCCCTCGCGAATCTTGTTCACGATGTCCGGGTCGCATATCGTGGCGCGGGCGAGCTCGATAATGTCCGCCTTCCCGGAGGCGAGAATCTCCTCCATGTCCTCCGGCCTGTTGATGGCCCCGACAGTCGCGACATACGCCTTCGTGACGCGCTTTTTTATCTCCGCGGCGTATTTCACGTTCAGCATGTCGTCGCGGAACATCGAGGGCGTCATAACCGAAAACGCGTCGTTGTCCATGTGGTTGCCCGCGGACACGTGGATTATATCGACGTATTCCTCAAGCGCCTCTGCTATCTCAATCCCGCAGTCGATGTCATAGCCGCCCGGGTACCCCTCGTCCCCGCTCATGCGAAGCTCAATCGGCATACCCTCGCCCACCGCCTCACGTATTGCCGTGATTATCCTGATGGGCAGCCTCATGCGGTTTTCAAGGCTTCCGCCCCACTTGTCCGTCCGCTTGTTTATAATCGGGGACATGAACTGCGGCAGTAGCCACCCGTGCGCGGCGTGGAGCGTAATCATTGTAAAGCCGCACCTCTTCGCGCGCGCGGCGGCCTCTCCGAACGCCTTGATAATCTCCTCAAGCTGCTCGTCCGAATACGGCAGAATGTGCTTTGACCCTCCCCCGAAGTCGCCGTCGCCGAGATAGCACTCCACGGGCCCGTAGGCCTGTACGCCGTCAAACAGGTGCGCGTACATTCCCCAGTGCTGCAACTCAACCGACGCGACGGCTCCGTGCTTCGTAATCGCGTCGGCGCTGCTGCAAAACGCGTGCTCGGCCGTCGGATTGTCCATGACGAAGTGCCACTGAGAACTTCTCGCGTCGGCGTTGACGCAGCACTCTCCCATTGTCACGGAGGCCACGCCGCCGCGAGCCTTGCGCTCGTAATACGCGGCGCTCGCCGCCGTCGGGGCTCCGTCGGGCGTTATATCCTGAAATCCTGTCGGAGATGCGAAAATACGGTTGCGAAACACCTGGTTTCTGATAACAAGCGGCTCAAAAATATGCGGATATTTTTCGGTTCCGTTCATAGCTCTCCTTTACTTGCCGTTTTGCCGAAAGGAACCGCCGCCTTCGGCGACGGTTCCCTCCATGGCTCAGTCTTTTTTCGTAATCTCTATGTACCCCTCGTCCGCGTTCACGAGCACGATATCGCCCGTCTCAATCACCGTCAGCGGATCCGTCTCAAAATCCGTCATCGCCGGCACGTGGGCGA